>NZ_JAMZBE010000201.1:0-5183 GCF_024158645.1 Halomonas sp. 707B3 | reverse complement strand
ATTAACGGCGGCCCGGTGATCAAGGTCAATGCCAGCCAGCGCTACGCGACCAATAGCGTCACCGGCGCGCTGTTCCGGGATGTGTGCCGCGAGGCGGATGTGCCGGTGCAGTCGTTCGTCACGCGGGCAGATATGGGCTGTGGTAGTACCATCGGGCCGATTACCGCCACAGAAGTAGGCGTGCCGACCATCGACGTAGGATTGCCCCAGTGGGCGATGCACTCGATTCGTGAAACGTCTGGTACGCGAGATGTGGATTACCTGACGCGGGCGCTGACGGTGTTCCTGAACCGCCCGACGCTCTCCTGAGCTAACCAAGAAAAGTCTAGAAACGAAAAAGCCCGCTGACTGAGTCAGCGGGCTTCTGCTATTGCTAGCGGTATTCGGTGTTGGTGGCTACGCCCTGATTTGAACAGGGGACCCCATCATTATGAGTGATGTGCTCTAACCAGCTGAGCTACGTAGCCGTTCAACGGGGGCGAATATTACTCAGAGATACGCCACCCGTCAAGCATTTATTTGTTTTAGGCGTTAGACATTAAAGCGGAAGTGAATCACGTCGCCATCTTTGACGATGTAGTCTTTACCTTCCAAGCGCCATTTGCCGTTATCTTTGGCACCTTGCTCGCCGCCCAGCGTGACGTAGTCGTCATAGGCGATGACTTCGGCGCGGATAAAGCCTTTCTGGAAGTCGGTGTGAATCACACCGGCGGCTTCTGGAGCGCTGGCGCCTTCTCTTACCGTCCAGGCGCGTACTTCTTTCACGCCAGCGGTGAAGTAGGTTTGCAGGCCCAGCAGTGAGTAGCCCGCGCGAATCACACGATCTAGCCCCGGCTCTTCCATGCCCATTTCGGAGAGGAACATACTGCGTTCTTCATCTTCGAGTTCGGCAATTTCCGCTTCTAGCTGATTGCACACCGGCACCACAATCGCGCCTTCTTCTGCGGCGATCTCGTTGACGATATCCAGGTAGGGGTTGTTCTCAAAGCCATCTTCATTGACGTTAGCAATGTACATGGTGGGCTTGAGGGTCAAAAAGCCAAAGCTTTTTACCTGACGTTTTTCGTCGTCATCCAGGCCAAAGCTGCGCAGCGGCTGGCCTTCGGCAAGATGCGGCAGGATTTTGTCCAGCACGGCTTTGGTGGCAATGGCGTCTTTATCACCGCCTTTCACTGAGCGCAGCAGGCGCTGGCTGGCTTTCTCGACGGTGTCTAGGTCGGCCAGGGCGAGCTCAAGATTGATGGTCTCGATGTCGGCGCGGGGATCTACTTGGTTGGCGACGTGGATCACGTTGTCGTTATCGAAGCAGCGCACCACGTGGGCAATGGCTTGGGTTTCACGAATGTTGGCCAGGAACTTATTGCCCAGGCCTTCACCTTTGGAGGCACCCGCCACGAGGCCTGCGATATCCACAAACTCCATGGTGGTGGGCAGCACTTTCTCAGGCTTTACGATGGCCGCTAGCGCATCCAGGCGTGGGTCTGGCATCGGGACGATGCCAACGTTGGGTTCGATGGTGCAGAACGGGAAGTTCTCTGCATCAATCCCTGACTTCGTCAACGCATTGAACAGCGTGGATTTGCCTACGTTGGGTAGGCCGACAATACCGCAGTTAAAGCCCATAAATAACTTCCTGGCCGCTAGGGCGGCGCTACCAATAAAGCGCCTGCCAAGTGTGAAAAAAGCGCGTGCGTAACGCGTAGAGAATGTGTGCTGAAAACGTGCTGCTATTTTACGCTATGTAGGCGGTTCATGGCTTTAGCCCAGTCGCCGGAAAGCGCAAGCGGAAGCGTGGCTAGGCACTCATCCAACGAGCGCTCAATGGCTTCTTGTTCGGCTTTGCCAGGGCGGCCTAGTACATAGTTCACTACTTGGCGCGCCTCGCCGGGGTGGCCGATGCCAATCCGTACGCGGTGGAACTCTTTTTGGTTGCCCAGCGCGCTAATAATATCCCGCAGCCCGTTGTGGCCGCCGTGCCCGCCGCCGGTTTTATAGCGTGACTGCCCAGGGGGGAGGTCAAGCTCATCGTGAGCGACCAACAGGTTATCTGGGGTAAGCTTAAAAAACTGGGTTAGCGCTGCCACAGCCGCACCGCTGCGGTTCATAAAGGTGGTGGGGTTGAGCAGGTGCAGCTCATGGTCACCCACGCGGGCTTTGGCGTATAGCCCTAAAAACTTTTTCTCAGGACGCAGTTCGGTGTGGGCGCTGCGTGCAATGGCGTCCACTAGCCAAAAGCCCGCATTATGGCGGGTGGCGTCGTATTCTGCGCCTGGGTTGCCCAGTCCTATAATGGCCGTTACCTGGCTCATTTTCCCACCTCCAACGGTTCTGGAAGATATGTCGTTGACTCACTGGCAGCTGCTTTGCAGATAAGCAGGGTAGCGCCACGCTGCAAAAAAAAATCAAGCGCCGAAGCGCTTGATTTTAACATCCTTGGGCCATGCGGGCATGGCCCAGGCGGCACTGGTCAGCATACGCTGGCAGCACCTTTAGCAAGGCTTACTCGGCGCTGGCTTCTGCGTCGCCTTCACCTTCGCCTTCTTCTTCGTCACCGCCACGTACTTTCACTTTGGTGATGCTCAGAATGGCGTTGTCGTGCTCTTCACCGTGGGACAGGTCAACAGAAGTGACGCCAGCCGGCAGGGTCAGGTCAGACAGGTGCAGGGTAGTACCCAGCTCAACGTTGCTGATGTCCACTTCCAGGAAGTCCGGAAGGTCTTTCGGCAAGCAGCTGATGGCGACTTCGTTAGCCAGGACGTGCAGTTCGCCGCCTTGGTCTTTGATACCTACACACTTCTCTTCGTTCACCACGTGCAGCGGCACGTTCATGGTGATTTCGTGAGTAGCATCAACACGCAGGAAGTCAGCGTGGGTCAGCAGCGGCTTGAACGGGTGACGCTGCAGGTCACGAACAACCACTTGCTCTTCTTTACCGTCGATCACCAGTTTGATGACAGAGGAGAAGAAGGCCTCGTCTTCAATCGCTTTGTAGAAAGCAGTTTTTTCTACAGAGATAGACTGAGCGCCTTTCTCACCGCCGTATACAACGGCCGGTACTTGTTGGTTCGCACGACGCAGGCGGCGGCTCGCACCTTTCCCCAGGTCGTTACGAACGCTGGCTTGCAGGATAAAATCAGACATGGAATTTGCCTCTTGGTTTAAGTAAGGAAACGCCGCCGTCCGCGACCAGACGACGACGTTTCCAGGGCCCCAGGTGGGGGCTTATAACGTCAGGCGTTAGTGGAACATTGCGCTGACGGATTCTTCGTTGCTGACGCGGCGAATCGCTTCCGCAATCAGGCCAGCAACGCTCAACTGGCGAATCTTTCCGCTACGACGCGCATGGTCGGCGAGCGGAATGGTGTCGGTCACGACAACCTCGTCCAGTACAGAGTTGGTGATGTTGTCGACCGCAGGGCCGGACAAAATCGGATGCGTAGCATACGCGACGACGCGCGCAGCGCCGTGATCTTTCAGAGCTTCACCGGCTTTACACAGTGTGCCAGCGGTATCAATCATGTCATCGACGACCACACAGGTGCGGCCTTCGATTTCACCGATAATGTGCATCACCTGGGCTTGGTTAGCCTGGGGGCGACGCTTATCAATGATAGCCAAGTCAGCATTCAGCTGTTTGGCGATGGCACGGGCACGCACAACGCCGCCAACATCGGGGGAAACAACCACGAGGTCGTCGTAGTTTTGACGCTCGATGTCGTCCAGCAGGATCGGGGAGCCGTAAACGTTATCAACCGGTACGTCGAAGAAACCTTGAATTTGGTCGGCGTGCAGGTCCATGGTCATAACGCGGTCAACGCCTGCTTTCACCATCATATCAGCCACAACTTTTGCTGAGATGGGAACGCGGGCGGAGCGTACACGACGGTCCTGGCGGGCATAACCAAAGTAAGGAACCACTGCCGTAATACGGGCAGCCGAGGCGCGACGCAGAGCGTCGACCATCAGGATCAGTTCCATCAGGTTGTCGTTCGTGGGGGCACAGGTGGATTGCAGGATGAACACATCCTTACCACGCACGTTCTCATTGATCTCGACCGCGATTTCGCCGTCGCTAAATTGACCAACCGTTGCGTTACCCATACGGCTGTCTAAGCTCTCGGCAATCTTTTGAGCGAGTTCGGGATTGGCGTTCCCGGTGAAAACCATCAATTTTGACACGCGCAGCCACCTTTGCAGTGTTGGGGATCAGGGGAGAAAACGCAGATCAACATTAGAATTGGCTGGGGTACCAGGATTCGAACCTGGGAATGCCGATACCAAAAACCGGTGCCTTACCACTTGGCGATACCCCAGCAATAACCTAATGCGATGACCGGGCGCTTTCAGCAGCCCAGAGCATCTTGTAGGGGAGAGGTGTTAAGTCCGCGCGCGACCCACGCTTGCCAGCGCTGATTAGCTAGTTCAGCCACCGTTTGCGCAGCCTCTTGTGACTCAAAAGCTGCAAACAAACAGGCGCCAGTGCCCGTCAGCCGACTAGGTGCGTGCTGCGCGAGCCAGTCAAGTGCTTCCGCGATACGCGGGTAGCGTTTTTTGACGGTAGCTTCGCAGTCATTACGCCACTCGGCCACTCCCCCCTGCAGTGCGCGCGCCATAGTAATGGGGAGGCTGTCGCGTGTCAATTCCGGGTCTTGGAAGATTGCGGGGGTTGAGACGCTAATGCCTGGGTGGATGACCACAAACCACGGGGTGTCGAGGGTCGCGGGCGTTAATTTTTCGCCCACGCCTTCGGCCCAGGCGCTTTTGCCTAAAACGAAGACGGGTACATCGGCACCTAGCGCTAAGCCCAGCTCTGCCAGGGTGGCATCGCTGAGCCCAAGCTGCCAGAGCTGATTGAGCCCTTTAAGTACGGTGGCCGCGTTGGAGCTGCCGCCACCCAGGCCGCCGCCCATGGGCAGGTGCTTCTCAATTGATATAGAAGCACCAAGGTGGGTGCCGCTGGCCTGCTGCAACCGCTTTGCTGCACGCACAATAAGGTTGTCATCGTGCGCTACGCCATCCATCGATGTGGTCAGTTCGATAACGCCGTCTTGGCGCAGGTTGAAGCTTAGATAATCGCAGAGGTCGATAATCTGAAACAGCGTCTGCAGTTCGTGGTAGCCGTCTTGACGGCGGCCCACAATATGCAGCATGCGGTTTAACTTGGCCGGGGCGGGTAGGGTGAG
>NZ_JAMZBE010000200.1:0-5214 GCF_024158645.1 Halomonas sp. 707B3 | reverse complement strand
CCAGAGGTTTTTCAACCTCTTTCACCGCTGGTAACGCTGGGCGTCCCCGGCAGCGGATGCGTACTTTACGGATTCGCGGCCGGGTTGGCAAGAGCTAATTATCAAATAGTCGAAAAAAGTCTCTGCCTCCTTATCTGCCCTCTTCTATAGAGCAATGGAAACCGCTTCGGCACATCTAGTTTGGCGGTTACACTTAGCACTCTATATAGCTGCCACCTTCACCCACGCCCACCAAAGATGAGGTCCATGATGAGCCAGCACCTATTAACTGTCGATTCATTAAGCCGCGAGAGCGTTGATCACTTGTTACGCGTGGCGGCACGCATGGAGCCGATTGCTAGCCGCCGCCAAGTCACACGGGTGTTGGAAGGTGCAGTGTTGGGCAACCTGTTTTTTGAAGCGAGCACTCGCACACGGGTGAGCTTTAATGCCGCGTTCTGCCGACTGGGGGGCAGCGTGTGCGACACCACAGGCTTTACCTTCTCTTCCATGGCCAAGGGCGAGTCGCTTTACGACACCAGCCGTGTAATGAGCGGCTACTGCGATGCGATTGTGATGCGTCACCCAGACCAAGGTTCGGTAGCCGAATTCGCCGCCGCCACCCATGTGCCCGTCATTAATGGTGGCGATGGCCCAGGCGAGCACCCAAGCCAAGCCCTGCTGGACCTTTATACGATTGATAAAGAGTTTCAGCGATTAGGCAAACGCTTAAGCGGTGCGCATATTCTGCTGACCGGTGATTTGAAATACGGCCGCACAGTGCATTCGCTGATTAAGCTGCTATCACTCTATGACCCGCTGCGTATTACGCTGGTGTCGCCACCAGGACTGGAGATGCCTTCTTACTTAATTGATCTGGTGGCTTCTCGCGGGCATCGCATTGAGCAGCGCGACTCATTGGCCAGTGACTTTGCCGATTTGGATGTGGTGTACACCACCCGCATTCAGAAAGAGCGCTTTACGGATGAAATGAACGAGAGTTTCCAGGGGCTTTCCGACGACTTTATGGTCAACCGTGATTTTCTTGACCAGCGCTGTAGCCAAAGCACGATCGTGATGCACCCGCTTCCCCGCGATAGCCGCCCAGGCGCTAATGATTTGAACGTCGATTTGAACGGCGACCCGCGGCTGGCGATTTTCCGCCAAACCGATAATGGCATTCCCATGCGGATGGCGATTTTTGCCACGCTGCTAAAAGTGGATGACCTGATTGAGAAAGACCTGCGCCCGGTCCGCTGGTTCGTGCCTTCCCAAACTGGCACCCTAGACCGTTAATACAGCAGTGGATTAGTAGGCGCTCCGCCCGCCGGGAAGGCCTTCCTGGTGGGCGAACCAACCTTCCAAAATCAGCACAGCGGCAATGCCATCCACGCTCTCTTCTCGGTAGTTGCCTCGGTGGCCCGCTGCATGGGCGATCTGCTTGGCTTCTTGAGTCGAGCCACGCTCATCGACCATCTCACAGGGTTTGCCGTAGCGGCCATGCAGGCGATTGCCGAACTTACGCGCCCGGGTACTCATGAGCGATTCGGTTCCGTCCATATTGAGCGGCAAACCGACGACGAACAGGTCTGGCTGCCACTCTTCAATAAGGCGTGTGACCACGTTCCAGTCAGGAATGCCGTCACGCGCGGGCAGCGGCGTCAGCTCCCGCGCACTGTGCAGCAGCTCGTTACCCACGGCAACGCCAATGCGCCGCGTTCCAAAATCAAACGCCAATATCAGGCGCTGCCCGTTATCCGCCATACCACTTACGCCTCATCCAGACCCACGCTTATGCATGCCCTGCGTTGCGCGTCATTAGGTTTAAATCAACCCCGAGAATACCGGCAGCGGCCGTAAGGCGCTCAGCTGGGGGCGTATCAAACAGCACGTTGCTTTGGCCCTCTACCGTTAGCCAGGCGTTCTCTTTCAGCTCGTCCTCTAACTGGCCCACTTCCCAGCCTGCGCAGCCTAAGCACACCAGAAAGTGCTCGGGGCCAGTGCCATCCGCCAGCGCTTGGAGAATATCCATGGAGGTAGTGAGCGCAATGCCATCTTCCACCTGTACACTGGAGTCCCACGCTTGGCTGTCGCCAACGTGAAGAATAAAGCCGCGATCTTTATGCATGGGGCCGCCGTAGTAGACCGGCGCGTTGCGGTGGGGGCTGTCGT
The DNA here is from genome assembly GCF_024158645.1 of Halomonas sp. 707B3. Lineage (NCBI taxonomy): Bacteria > Pseudomonadati > Pseudomonadota > Gammaproteobacteria > Oceanospirillales > Halomonadaceae > Halomonas > Halomonas sp. 707B3. Next base: position 3,063 of record NZ_JAMZBE010000200.1, on the reverse strand, counting down.
CACCGCCGAGTGAGAGCTGCTCAAACAGCGCATCCAGGGTAATTTCCAGCGGGCGGTTGGCAATCACGCCCATACAGCCATTGTGGTCATGGTCACATAAATAAATCAGGCTGCCCGTGAAATTAGGGTCTTCCATGTGGGGCAGGGCCATCAAAAAGTGGTGTTTTAAGCTTTGCATGCGTCTCCTACGGCTTGCCGATGGCTCGGCAAGCCTTACGTCATTTGGCGAATAGAACGTTCACCGATTAGGCCAAGCGACGTTCGATAGCGTCTAACAGCATTCCGGAAATATCGGTGCCGCGCTGATCGTCGATCTCACGGACACAGGTGGGGCTCGTCACGTTGATTTCCGTGATGTAGTCGCCAATCACGTCCAGGCCGACAAACATCAGGCCTTTCTCGCGAATCATCGGCTGCACTTGTTGAATCAGCCAGTGGTCCCGCTCGGTCAGTTCACGGCTCACACCGCGACCGCCTGCGGCCAGATTGCCGCGGGTTTCGCCCGCCGAAGGGATTCGCGCTAGGCCAAACGGCACCGGATCACCATCGACCAAGAGAATCCGCGTATCGCCATCTTTGATTTCCGGCAGGTAGCGCTGAGCCATAATTTGGCGCTGACCACGCAGCGTCAGTTGCTCAATCACCGCACCAATATTGCGGCCATCGGGGCCGATATGAAAAATGCCCGTGCCACCCATGCCGTCGAGCGGCTTGAAGATCACATCGCCATGCTCGGCATGAAAGGCGCGTAGCACATCATCGCGGCTCGCGACGACCGTCGGCGCGCAGCACTGGGGAAACTGCTGGGCAAAGAGCTTCTCATTACACTGCAATAGCGCAGCAGTGGGGTTAACCACCAACACGCCCTCGCGCTCGGCAAAGCCCAGCAGATGCACCGCGTTAATAAACTCCGCATCCACCGGCGGGTCTTTCCGCATCAGCACCACATCCAGCTCGGCCAGCGGGCGCTGAGTCGCCTCGCCCAGGTCGTACCAGTGCTCTGGGTTACGGTGCACGGTGAGTGGACGCATCCGCGCGTAGGCTTTGCCCGCTTGTAAGAACAGGTCGTCCTGCTCCATGTAGTGCAGCGTATAGCCGCGCTCTTGAGCGGCCCACAGCATGGCTAAGGTGGTGTCTTTCTTGTACGCGATGTCGCTGATGGGATCCATCACCACACCGAGATGCAACGTTGATTGGCTCATCGAAATACAGTCCATGGAGGATCAATAGGTCATCAGTATGCCGCACTGCTTGCACGGCTCCAACTGCGGCTATTTATCCGCCGGGTCGGAGAGCGCACCGGGCACTAGGCGAATCGCATCTGGCGCCAGAGTGATTAGCTGCTGCTTGTAGAGCCGGCCAATCGCCTGCTTAAAAGCGCTCTTGCTAACCCCCAAGCGGGTTTTGATATCGTGCGCCGAGCTTTTATCACCCAGCGGCAGATAGCCGCCGCTCTCACGCAGCGCTTTCAGCACTTTATCACCCACCACATCCAGGCGGGCCGCGCCGGGCGGTAGCAGTGAGATATCCACGCGGCCATCCTCGCGGCGCTGTTTCACAAAGCCTTTCAGCGACTGCCCACGGCGCAGTGGCTGAGTAATATCGTCCTGGTAGATCAGCCCCCAGTAGCGGTGATTGACCACTACCTTCATGCCTAAGTCCGTGCGATCGGCCACCACCACATCGACTTCGTCGCCTTTCTCTAGCGCCCAGGCGTCGTCCGTTAAAAAACGGTCAAGACGCATGGTAGCGACCGGCCGCCCCTGGTCGTCGCTATACAACATCACCAGCACCCGCTTACCGGGGTCGGGGCGAAAGCGCTGCTCGCTATAGGGCAGCAGCACGTCTTTGGGCTGCCCCCAACGCAGAAAGGCTCCGGTACTGTTCACCGCCGTCACGGTTAAATAGGCCACATCGCCCAGTTGGGCAGATGCATCGCTGGCGGATCGGGGGGTGGAGTGTGACTCACGGACCATGGGTGCCGTCCTTACAAGAAGTAGATCTTCATTATGGTACCTTGCCTAGGCAAGGCAAAGCGGCGTCGAATGACGCCAGCGCTGGGTACAAAAAAACCGCTGCCGCAACAAACACGGCAGCGGTTTGATAGTAAGCGCTTACAAATCGCCGTAGTGGTGCTGCAGCAGCGTGAGCGCGACAACAGGAGCCGTTTCGGTGCGTAGCACCCGTGGCCCCAGCGTCAGTGGCGTAAAGTGGCTAGCGATAGCGGCCTGAATATCCGTATCGCTTAAGCCACCCTCTGGGCCAATCAACAGCGCGGCGGACGCGGGCCGCTCTGGCTGAGCAAAGCCGTTACCCGTCGCTAAGTGCAGCATCAAGCGCAGCGGTTCTTGGCGCTCGGCCAGCCACTCACCTAACGCCTGCGGGGGGTGAACAGGCGGCACCACCGCCCGACCGCTCTGCTCACAGGCACTGGCCGCCACGGCCTGCCAGTGCGCCAGCTTTTTCTCTTCGCGGTCGCCTTTCAAACGCACATCGCCCCGCTCGGTATACAGCGGGGTAATCGCCGCTACACCTAGCTCAACGGCTTTTTGAATGGCGTAATCCATGCGGTCGCCCTTGGAAATCGCTTGCCCAAGATGCACCGCCAGCGGCGACTCGCCGCTGCCTGACCACACCGCCTCAACAGTAACAGTGGTGTGCTTACGCCCCACCTCCGCCAGCTGAACGCCTGCTTCTTGGCCTGCGCCATCAAACAAGATCAGCGGTGCCCCTTCGCCCATGCGCAGCACGCGAGTAACGTGCTTAGCAGGGCCTTCGGGTAGCGTTAAGGTAGTGCCCGCTGAAAACTCAGCAGGCACATAGAGGCGCGGCATTTTGCCGTGCCGCGCCACCCAATCAGCCGCGTTTAGCGAATCGGACATGGCTTAGTGCGTGTTCTCAGCCGCTTGGCTTGCCTGCTGCGCTTCGCGCTGCTTGCGCTGGGCGTACATGGCTTCGAAGTTAACCGGCGCCAGCATCAGCGGCGGGAAACCGCCACGGTTGACCAGGTTATCAACGCACTCACGGGCGTACGGGAACAGCAGGTTAGGGCAGAACGCACCC
>NZ_JAMZBE010000199.1:0-5229 GCF_024158645.1 Halomonas sp. 707B3 | reverse complement strand
CTGCCGTAGCCATAGTCGTAGTCATAGCGGTCGTAGTAGCCGATCAGCTCGCGCTCCCGGGAGGCACTCACTAGCCCAAGTTCAGTATCAGTGGTCTCCAACGAAAACCCCCAGGCTTCCAGCACGTCGATGCTATCCGTCAAAACGCTCAGCGTTTCATCTGACGCAGACTGGCCGGTGGGGAAGTAGCACGCCGCCGCTGGCGCAGGCTCCGCTTGGGGCAGCCGGTCAGGAACCGTCTGACAACCCGCCAGTGCCAACAGGCAGGTAATGCTAAGGGGTATGGCCTTCATGATAAATCCTCTCGCTACCTTCGTGGCTGGTGTGTCACCAAGCAGCGCGCTAAGCTCGCCAACAGACATTAAAAAGAACGACAACACGCTGAGACAACGTTTTAAGGAGGTTGTGCGATGAATGTACTGCTTTGCCCTGACAGTTTTAAGGACGCCTTGGGCGCCGAAGAGGCCGCCAAGGCCATGGCACAAGGTATTCAACGGGCAGCGCCCAACGCCATCACACAGCTCTGCCCCCTGGCGGATGGCGGCGAAGGCAGCCTTGATGCCTTAATTGCCGCCACCCATGCCGAGCGCCGTACGCTCACGGTGCAAGACGCCCTTGGGCGGCCACGTCAAGCCGCCTGGGGCTGGCTAAGCGAGCAGCGTACCGCGTTTATCGAGCTGGCAGAAGCCAGCGGCCTGCAGCACCTGACCGGCGAAGAGCGCAACGCCCTGCATACCACCACCTTTGGCGTAGGCGAGCTGTTTCTCGCTGCCCTAGAAGCAGGCGCCACCCATGCCTTACTGCTACTTGGTGGTAGCGCCACCAACGACGCCGGTGCCGGTATGCTGCAAGCATTGGGGGCCACGCTACTAGATGCCCAGGGCCAGCCGCTGCCCCCAGGCGGAGGCGCACTCCAGCAGCTTGCGACCCTGGATCTTTCGACGTTAGACCCGCGCTTAGCCGAATTACGCGTAGAGGCCGCCGTGGATGTGGATAACCCACTGCTGGGCGAACGCGGTGCTAGCGCCGTCTTCGGCCCGCAAAAGGGCGCGACAGACGCCGATGTGGCAACGCTAGACCGCGCGCTCGGCCACTTTGCTGACCTCACAGCCAAAGCGCTCGGCAAAGATGACAGAGCACTGCCGGGAGCGGGGGCGGCAGGCGGCATGGGGTTTGCGGCGCACTGCTTTTTGAACGCGGCGCTAACGCCGGGCATTGAAATGATCATGCAGCAGGCGAATTTTGCCCAATTGCTGAACGATGCTGATTTAGTGATTACCGGCGAGGGCCGCCTAGATGGCCAGAGCTTGGCGGGCAAAACGCCGATTGGCGTCTCCCGCGCCGCTAAACGCCAGGGCAAGCCGGTAATTGTGCTCGCGGGTAGCCTGGGCGACGGCTGGCAAGCCTGCACGGAAGAGGGCGTCACCGCCGCCTTTGCGCTGGCCGATGGCCTAATGACATTAGAACAGGCGCTACCCCGTACGGCAGAGCTTCTGGCAGACCGCTGCGAAAGCATCACACGCCTTTGGCTGTCAAGCCGCTGAGCATGCTTTTAAGCGAGCCTTGAAGATAAGCCCCTTGAAATGACGCGCCTGCGCCTACATCTCTTTATTCATCAGCGATGAGTCAGCCGTCGCCAGCTCACCGCTCTAATGGTAGGGCGCTATAGCTGCGATGCAAAAAACCTGTTTTGCATCGCAAGCACAGCGTCCTAAGCTAGATCAAACGATTTGATGGCCGTACTTTTTCAGCGCGGCTCCAACCATGGAGGAGCACACAATGGATGATATGAACAGCATTGGCCTACACGAAGGCAGCGCCAGCCAGCTGGCAGAGAAACTCAATCACCTGCTGGCCAACTATCAGATTTTTTACATGAATGTGCGTGGCTACCACTGGAACGTGAAGGGCAACGATTTCTTTGAACTGCACGCCAAGTTTGAGGAGTTCTACACTGACCTGCTGACCAAAGTAGATGAAGTGGCCGAACGTATTCTTACCCTGGGGCATAAGCCGGTACACGCCTACAGCGATTACGTGAAGCTATCGAGCATTCAGGAAGACAAAGACGTTCACGATGGTAAAACCTGCGTGAAGGGCGTTCTCACCGGCTACCAAACGCTGATTGAGCTACAGCGCGAGCTGCTCTCTTTGGCTTCTGACGCCGATGATGAAGGCACTGCGGCCCAAGCGGGCGACTACATCCGCGAGCAGGAAAAAACCGTGTGGATGCTTAACGCCTATTTAGGTAAATAAGTGCGTTAAACAGCCCTGGTTAACAGGTAGTGAATAAAAACGGCACCTCGGTGCCGTTTTTTTTGTTGCGGGTGAGTGGCATGAGCACGGCGTTACTTCGCCAGCGCTTCCACCAGATCGCGCAGCATAGCCCAGAACTCCGCCACAGACGCTATTTCCACTCGCTCATCTGGAGAGTGCGCGCCGCGAATCAGCGGGCCAAAGGAAATCATATCCAGGTGGGGGTATTTGCTGCCTAAAATGCCGCACTCAAGCCCCGCGTGGATCACTTTCACCTCGGGCGCGTGGCCCATCAGCGCCGCATGGCGTGCCTTAAACGTCGCCAGCAGCGGGCTTTCGGGGTTGGGTGCCCAGCCGGGGTAGCCGTTCTCGACTTTTACCCGTGCGCCCATCAGACCAAACAGCGCCTGAAAGCGCCCAGCCATTGCCTCGGCAGCGCTGTCGTGCAGTGAACGCACTAAAGCACAGAGGTGGAAGCGCCCTTGCTCAACGCTTAGCACGCCTAGGTTATTGGAGGTTTCCACCACGCCGGGCACGTCTGCGCTCATGCGCTCGACGCCGCAGGGGGCGGCATGAAGCGCGGCCAGCAGCATGGCGCTGGCGTCCAGGGTCAGCGGCTCGGCGTCGGCCTGTTCGGCACGAGCGGCGGTCAATACCAAGCCGCTGTCACCGCTGCCAAGCTCGGCTTTGAGAGTAGCGGCCAGCTTCTCGACAGTTGCCAGAGCGGCGTGCATATCGTCGGCGGGCAGCGCTACCTGGGCAAAGGCTTCACGGGGAATGGCGTTGCGCAGCGTGCCGCCCTGGTAGCTCACCAAGCGGGCATCGAAGGCCTCCAGTGCCCACAGCACGCGCACCAACAGGCGGTTAGCGTTCCCCAAAGGCTTATGGATATCCATGCCCGAGTGGCCGCCTTTCAGGCCGGTGAGCGAGAGAGAAAGCAGCTGCTCATGCTCCTGCAGGACAGCGCTGGGCAGCTGCGCATCGACCACTACATCCGCGCCGCCCGCACAGCCGATATACACCTCGCCGCGATCTTCACTATCCAAGTTGAGCAGCAGCGAGCCTTCCAACCAGTTTTCGGCAAGATTTAGCGCACCGCCCATGGAGGTCTCTTCTTCCAGGGTGAACAGCGCTTCCAGCGGGCCATGGGTCAGTTCGGGGTCTTCCAGCACGGCCAAAATGGCCGCTACGCCCATGCCATTATCCGCCCCTAGAGTGGTGCCTTCAGCGTGAAGCCAGCCCTCTTTGACCACGGTGCGAATGGGGTCACGGGTAAAGTCGTGCTCATGCCCCGAGTTGGCCTGGGCCACCATATCCAGGTGCCCCTGCAGCACGATACCGGGAGCGCCTTCACAGCCCGGCGTTGCGGGCTTGCGAATGCGCAGGTTGCCAAAGGCATCCCGGTCGTGGGTGAGCCCCTGAGCATCGGCCCAGGCTTCTAACGTCGCCACCAAAGCGGCTTCATGGCCGGAGGGGCGCGGCGTGTTACACAGGGTGCGAAAGTGCTGCCATACAAGGCGTGGTTCGAGCGCTGCTAGATGTGCGTTCATGGAAACTCTTCATTATCGATAACGCGCTTACTTTACCGCTCTGGCTCACTGGGGAAAAGCGCACATGCTTCGAACACCTGCTGTACAGCCTGACGTAAGCGTTGTACGGCCTCTTTTTGAGCCTTCGCTAACGGCTGATTTTGGTAGGCCCAAGAAGCGAGCTGCTGATGCGCCTGCTGGGCCTCACCTAACGGTTGGCGGCTGGCTTCACGCGCCAGCGCCTGCAGCGCCGAGCGAGCCAGGGCGGGGTCGCGGCGGGCATAGGCTACGTCGTGAATAGCCTGATGCTCGGCTGCGCTAAGCGGCTGGCCGGAGAGCGAGGTGAGCAACAGCGCCACCACCGGAGCGGGCAGTGTTGCCAACTCAAACGCCAACAGGCCGGGTAGCGAAGCGGCAAAGCCTGCGGTTAATTCACCGAGCACCGACTGACCCTCTTGGTTGAGCGGTTTGGCGACCATCACGGCGTATTCGCCAGTGGCGGCTTCTCGGGTAATGCCTAAACGCACCGGCACAAACCCCAGCGCCAGCCAAAATTGGAGCAACCCTGCCTCAGCACCAAAAGTAGCCCCATACAGCACAATACCTTGCTGAGCAGCGCTGACCATATCCTCTTCCAACAGCTGCCGCCCCAGCCCTTCGCGACGGCGCTGTGGGTGGGCAGCAATGCGCGCCACCCGCCGCCAGCGGGCGGTTAGCGCCTCACGGCTGCCGCAATGGGCCGCCAGCGACTGCGCCAACAAATGCCCCTGAGGTCTGCGCTCGCCTCGCGCTACCTGCTCGGCAAGCGCGGCATCAAAGCCGCCCTCCTCTCGCGTGACCAGTACCGCTTGGGGGCCAGCCCCATCGCTGCCTAGCACCATGCGCAGCGACGTGCCGGGGCCATCCAGCAGTTGGCGTAAATCACTCGGCGTGGTGCGGTAGTGGGACTGCACCAGCAGGCCAAACATCTGTTCCAGCAAAGCCCCCCGCTCCGCTAGCTGCGCTTGGCTAATCACCATGCTGGGAAGCCGCTCGCCCTGGTGTGGCTCTACTTTGGGCAGCGGCGCATCGAGTAAAAGCAGGTGCTGAATGACGGCTTCCAGCGGGTCACCGGCTGACCAGCGTATTGGCGCTTGCAGCGTCAATTCACGCCACTGGGGCGCTTGGCGGTCCAATATATCGCGAAAACGCAGCGCAAAGCCGCGCCCCGAGCCTTCGTAGCCATGCACCGTCGTGGCAAACGCAATGCGCGGAAAAGCCACCAGCCAGCGGGCCAGCAACGACGCCGGAATGGCGGCGGCTTCATCCACCAGCAGCATACTGCCGCTGCCTCCTAGCGTGCCCTGCTCTACCTGCTCCGTCAGTACATCCGGCGGCAAAAAGCGCAGCCGACTGCCGTTGGGAAGCGACACCTCGGCGGGGCCGTGGTGCTGTGCTTCAGGGC
>NZ_JAMZBE010000198.1:0-5318 GCF_024158645.1 Halomonas sp. 707B3 | reverse complement strand
ATGATTACCCGCAAGTGCGCCCCGGCCCTGGCCGCGGGCTGCCCCGTGGTCATCAAACCCGCCGAAGCCACGCCGCTGACCGCCCTGGCCGCTGCTTATTTAGCGCTGGAAGCGGGCCTGCCTGCAGGCACCATCAACGTGGTTACTGCTTCCAAACCCGCCGCCGTGGGCGAGGTACTCACTACCGACCCTCGGGTGCGCAAGGTGTCGTTTACCGGTTCTACCCCGGTGGGCAAACACCTGCTCGCCCAGTGCGCCAGCACGGTGAAGAAAACCGCCATGGAGCTGGGCGGCAACGCGCCGTTCATCGTGTTTGACGACGCCGATGTGGACGCCGCCGTGAACGGAGCCATCGCCTCCAAGTTCCGCAACGCCGGGCAAACCTGCGTGTGCACCAACCGCTTCCTGGTGCAGGACGGCATTTACGATGCCTTCGTCGCCAAGCTCACCGAGCGTGTGAACGCCCTCAACGTGGGTGATGGCCTGGCCGAGGGCAGCATCATCGGCCCGCTGATCAACCAAGCCGCCGTGGATAAAGTGCAGCGCCACGTCGACGACGCAGTGAATAAAGGCGCGCGCCTGCTATGCGGCGGCCAGCCCCACGCGGCGGGTGATCGCTTCTTTACCCCCACGGTGCTGGCGGATGTGACCACCGAAATGGCCGTCGCCGACGAAGAGACCTTCGGCCCAGTCGCGCCGGTGTTCCGCTTCCAGCGCGATGAAGAAGCCATCGCCATGGCCAACGACACCCCGTTTGGCTTGGCCGCCTACTTCTACGCCACCGATTACCGCCGCATCTGGCGCACCATGGAGCAGCTGGAGTACGGCATGGTGGGCGTCAACGAAGGCTTGATCTCTACCGAGCTTGCGCCGTTTGGCGGCGTGAAAGAGTCCGGGCTGGGCCGCGAAGGTTCCCACCATGGCCTCGATGAATTTACCGAACTGAAGTACGTCTGCGTAGGCGGTTTATAAAGAGAACGATGATGACTAACCAAGAATTGAACGACCTGAAAAACCGCTTCGTGGCCAACGGTGCCGCCACGCCGACCACCCAGTTTGCCGAGCGCGCCGAAAACGCCGAGCTGTGGGACGCCGACGGCAAACGCTGGATCGACTTCGCGGGCGGCATTGGCGTGCTCAACCTGGGCCACCGCCACCCGAAAATCGTCGCGGCGGTGGAAGCGCAGCTCAAGAAAGTCATGCACACCAGCGCAGCGGTCATTTCCTACGCGCCCTACGTGCAGCTGTGCCAAAAGCTCTGCGAACTCACCCCGGTGCGCGGCCCCGAGCGTAAAGCGATGCTGGTGAACACCGGTGCCGAGGCGCTAGAAAACGCCGTGAAGATCGCCCGCGCCGCCACTGGCCGCACCGGCATCATCACGTTTGACGGCGCTTTCCACGGCCGCACCATGATGACCCTGGCGATGACCGGCAAGGTGCTGCCCTACAAGAACGACTTCGGCCCGATGCCGGGCGATGTGTTCCGCGCACCGTTCCCTAATCCGCTGCACGGCATCAGCGAAGAGGCTTCGCTGAACGCCATTCGCACGCTGTTCAAAACCGACATCGCCCCGCACCGCACGGCGGCCATTGTGATTGAACCGGTACAGGGCGAAGGCGGCTTCTACATCGCCTCGCCGGATTACCTGAAAGCGCTGCGCGCCCTGTGCGACGAGCATGGCATTCTGCTGATCGCCGACGAAGTGCAGTCCGGCTTTGCCCGTACCGGCAAGCTGTTTGCCCTGGAGCACAGCGGCATCGAAGCGGACATTCTCACCACCGCTAAGAGCCTCGCCAACGGCATGCCGCTTTCTGCCGTGGTCGGCACCGCCAAGGTAATGGACGCCTCCGGCCCCAACTCTCTAGGCGGCACCTACAGCGGCAACCCGCTCTCCTGCGCGGCAGCCCTGGCGGTGATCGAAGCCATCGAAGAAGAGAACATCCTGGCCCGCAGCGAGCAGATGGGCAAAATGTTGGCCGAACGCTTCGCCGTCTGGGAAGAGCGCTTCCCCGCCGTCGCCCACGGCCGCCAGCTCGGCGCCATGGCCGCGTTTGAGCTGCTCAACGGTGAAGGCAAGCCCGACCCACAACTCACCGGCGCGCTCTGCGCCAAAGCTCGCGAGAAAGGCCTGATCCTGCTTTCGTGTGGCTTCTACGGCAACAGCGTCCGCATTCTTGTACCGCTGACGGTGTCGTCTGCGGTGTTGGAGGAAGGGTTGAGTATTATTGAGGAGTCGTTGGAAGCGCTTAGTTAATCGCGTTTAGGCAGTACGAAGCCCGCCCATCGTCAGGTAGCATAAGCTGCTGGTGGCGGTGGGCGGCTTTTTTGTGGGCGTTGAAGGCCCAAAGGCGAGATAGTTAGTCGCTCTAAACACGTTTTGATAATTTTAATTTTACAGAATTTGTTAAGTTATATTTTTCGGGCAATCATATTGGCGCCGTTTACCCAGTCATAGGGAGCGCTGTCTAGGAGGTAAGCGTGTTTGAAAAACTAACTGAGATGATCGTTTCAGGATTTATAGGGAACTATAGCTATGATCGAATTCGACGCCTGCTGAAAGCGGAGGCGAGGGAGGGCGGAATACCAGCTCAAGAGACTGATCCGGAGGAGGGGCAGAGAGATCCGGACATAAAAGCCGTATATGGCCAGAACGTAAAATACAAAAAAAAGTACCGGACTTTTGATATCCAAGACGATTTTGAAGTTGTATTGGACCTGCTTGCTGAGCCTGTGGTTTATATCGTTATTGAGGACCGGCCGTCGATGGCTTGGCGATTGCCAGTAATAATAGCAGAAGATGCGAAGACGGGTGAGTGGTATGTATTTTCGAAAGGCCGAGTTGCCTTTGAGGGGGCAGGTGGTGGTCTTTCACAAGCAAAGACTTTTCTGAAAAAAATCCAAGATAAGGATGTTCCATTTTCCGCGTGGGTCCTTGAGTACGCTCTTACAGAGAAATTGTCGCAGGGCTGCAGGCCGTGGCCGGAATTTAAGTTGCAATGTATTCCTGCTCTTGCTGCTGAGCAGGGAGAGTATTTCCGAGAGTTCGTGATTGGGTCATTGCAGGAGGTTGCCAAAGCCCAATAAGGCCATACAGCCGACGCTCGTTCCTCGCGCGATTGATTGCTAGCTTGAGCCATACTGATAAAGGACAGCATTACTATGGATACAACTACAGTGGTAAGCATGCTCAGCGCACTGGCTGCGATTGTTTCAGCCGCTCATGCTCATTTGCAAGTTAGACAAGCGAAGAGGAGTTCTGAGCAAGCACAAAAATCAATTTTAGAAGCTTCAAATCAAAATAGAATCAATGCTCTCATTGTGCTAAAAAACCATTACGAAAAATTACTTCCGGAAATTAAAGAGCTTGCGGATGGGTTGACAACCCCCGAAACATATTTTGATGCTGGGAAAAACTTGCATGCAGAGCACGAAGACGTCAGAAAAAGACTACAGCGAGTAAATGGTGAGATTGAAAGTTTTTATAATTTTTATATCCTCGATAGTGGGAGCGGCTGAAAGTGCTTTGTCACTCTAGGGAAGAGGGGTTGTTGGTAACTCCTAAACGATAATGGCTAGATTTTTTGGCGCTTCACTAAAGATATATTATGACATAATTGCAGAGAAGATAGAGTGAAAGGAGTCTTGTCGAGTATGGGCTTGATAAATGAGCTCTAAGAAGAGCGTCATGTCTGACGCCCACTGAGCTAAGTTTTGTGCCTGAATAAACTGCAAGAGTTAGAGCTTTTGATATGACATATACATTCAGCCAGAACGCAGTTTGTTTTGAAGATCTCAAAACTGCTGCACTATATTTCGATAGTGTAATCCCGATTTCTTTTTCGTCTATGCACGGACAAGGTGAGGGGCGTGATGTCTTGTTTAAACTTCCTGAAGATATTCCAGGCGAAGTGCTTGTGCACATTCTCTTTGGTGTTTCGCCAACTAGCTCGCCCGAGAAATGGACCTACTTGGGAAAATACATCGACTCTTGGGATGCATTCATAAAGGCAATACAGCCAGTAAGAAAAAGCCTTTCAAATAACTACGATGATGTCAAGGAAATCTACCTTAACGACGTGTCGCTCGGAAATCAGTATTCGGTAAGAGATGAGTTTAGTAAGCTGGCTAAAGCTCTTGGGAAATCATATACAACGGTGATATTGCCGAGCGAAGAACCGCTTCCCGGAACTACTCCATATGCAGCGTTAGGGCTGTCCGGGGTCCCGCTTGTAGACGCTTCCAAGGCTTCGTGGGAGCAGATACTTGAGCTTCGCAAAGATCCCGAAGCAAGATCAAAGTTGCGCAATCTGCGCCTTTTCTTCCACAACAATTATCAAGGGATGCCTACGTCATTTGTCATCGACGATTTGGGGCGTCGCCTTGATGAATACAGTGCAACAAGGAAGCGGCTCGGCTTTGAGTCTACTAATGGCTGCATTTCATCTCTTCTTGATGCGAAGAGTCTCCAGGCTGCTGCTGCGACAAGTATTGCAGCTGCATTTTTCGGAGGTCCTATTGCTTCGCTGGGCACGGCGGTTTTGGTAGAACTTGGAGGTGTGGCACTCGAGTTTTCTAGGAAACGTTATGCAATACGGGAGTTTGAGAAAACTCACGATCTAGCTTACCTAATTGAAATTAAAGAATCCGTTGGGTAAAACTTCTAATAAGTCACTGTTAACGGACAGTATTTCCACTTCTTCGCGTCTCCAAAATTGCCGAAAAGCATTGCGTTAAACACGTTTCTGTCAACTAATTTTCCCCATGTCAGCCACTCCTTGCATGAGGCTCAGGATGGTTGGCACCTGACGGAATTACTGAAGTGGTTCGGTAATAGCAACCTAGCTAACAGTAAGAGTCTTCTCATATTGCAGATACCATGCCAATGGCAAGGCTGGATACCTGAATTTAGATTTAGAAATATTAAGACGATGGGCTAGTCAGCAAAACCGTTTCGCTTATGCCGTGGTTTTCCTCGATGCGGCTTTAGCCTGTGTTGGCATCGCCAAATAGAGTACGACTGGTACCGAATGGCCTCAACGGACGTATTATACAGCTATCCATTCCCCATCCCACTCTCACCAAACAACAAAAGCTGCTGCCGATTATCAGCCTCCACTTTTTTACCACGCCGAGCAGAAGGCCGCCGCTGACTCGCCAGCTTCTCCACAATCGCTTGGCTGGCATCTCTAGCCTCCGGAGTGCGGCGCAGTTCATAGAGCAGTGAATCGCCCCAGGTTTCGTAGACACCTCCAGGCCTTATACTAAAGGTATCTAGGAGGAACCATGAGCCATCCCCGCTACACTGAAGAATTCAAAA
>NZ_JAMZBE010000197.1:0-5337 GCF_024158645.1 Halomonas sp. 707B3 | reverse complement strand
ATTCCTAACATTATTGGTTATGGCGGTGGCCCCGCCATTATTCCGCTCATTGAAGCAGAAGTAGTGGGTCGCTATGGCTGGATGACGTCACAGGGCTTTGCTGAAACGCTGGCGCTCGGCAATGCGCTCCCCAGCCCGATTGCCACCAAAATGGCGGGCTATGTTGGCTATGAAGTTGCCGGTATTGGCGGGGCATTTGTGGCTGTTGCCGCAACGGTCATTCCCTCACTCCTGCTGATGCTTGGCGCTTTGGGGCTTTTATATCGCCACCGCGACTCCCCGCGCGTTAAACGCATGAGCCAATGGGTACGACCAGTGATTGCCATGATGATGGCGTGGCTTACCCTCGGTTTTTTCACAGAAAGTATGGCGGCAAGCGGCCTCCTCCACACGCTGATTATCGGTATCGTGGCCGCGATTGCGCTTGTGCGCTTTAACACCCATCCCGCCTTTGTTGTTATCGGCGCCTTGGTTTATGGAGGGCTCTTCTTAGGTTGACCTGTTGTGCACTCAAGACCATTCACTGCAGACAATAAGAACCCAATATGGGACCACGCGCTCACCACACCGCTGCTTAATCTCAGCGGATCACCACACCAACTCAATCAAAAAAGGTGTATAGAGAATGACGCGTTCAAAACTTGCTCTAAGTACGACACTCGCCGCCATTGGACTCACCTCCAGCCTGGCGTTCATTTCCACTGCCCATGCGGACTATCCTGAGCAGGATGTTCGTTTAATTATTCCTTATGGGCCCGGGGGTGCCACGGATATTATTTTCCGTCTGGTATCACAAGAGGCCGAACAGCACTTAGGCGCCTCGATTGTTCCGGTCAATATGGCTGGGGCAGGCGCGACACTGGGGTCACGCAACGTCAAAGATGCGACGCCTGATGGCTATACGCTGCTAGGTAGCCATGACACGATTGCACTTTCAAAACTCGCAGGTACGGTCGATTACTCTTACGACGCTTTTGAACCCATCGCCCTGCTCACACAAACCATCAATATCCCCACGACTTATGCCGGCCACCCAGTAGAAAGCGCGGCCGATATTGCTGACTACGTGCGAGAAAACCCAGGCCAAGTACGTTTCAGCATGATCCCAAGCTCCACCGACCACTTCTTTTGGGCGCAGTTTTTCCAGGAAGCCGGTATTGATATGGCAGATGTGCGTTTAGTGGGTTACCCCGATACCGGCCAACAAGTATCGGCGCTGATGGCAGAAGAAGTTGATTTTGCCATGTTCAACCTGCCATCTGGTGGCGCTTTTTACGAAGATGGCACCTTTAAACCCCTTGGCATTGCGCATCCCGAGCGCCTAGACAGCATGCCCGACGTCGCCACCCTGCGAGAGCAGGGTATTGAGATGGACCACTCCACCAGCCGCGGCATCTTTGCGCCTAAAGACACCCCCCAAGAGGTATTAGACGCCGTGGCTGATGCCTATGGGCAAGCACTTGAGGATGAGCAGGTACAAAGCCGTATCGAAAATGAGTTCGGGTCGGTTGTACGCTTCCTGGCGGGCGATGACTATCAAACGTTCTTAGAGGAAAACGAAGCGGCGCTTTCGGCGGCTGCCGAAAACATCGAGTTCCAAAACTAAGCGTTTCGACGTCATTTCTCGCTCATGCTCCCAGGGCAACGCGCCTGGGAGCACCTGGAGGCTACGCTAATGCTAACGCTTACCAAAGACCGCGCGCTGGCGCTGGCGCTGCTATTGATGGTGGCTGTCATGTGGGTGGAGTCGGGGTCTATTCGCCCACCGACTAGCTGGCAGCCCTATGGGTCAGCACTGTTTCCACGCATCTTGCTAGTGACGATCGGTTTCTTATCAGTACTGCTGCTAGTCCGCTCTCTGTTTACCCGCGTCACTCCTGTGGCGTCATGGCGTACAGAAATCAGCGATTGGTTTACTCGACGTAAAATCGTCGTAGCGCTGTTTGTACTGTTTGGGCTGTATGCAGCACTTCTGCCCTTACTGGG
The DNA here is from genome assembly GCF_024158645.1 of Halomonas sp. 707B3. Classification (NCBI taxonomy): domain Bacteria; kingdom Pseudomonadati; phylum Pseudomonadota; class Gammaproteobacteria; order Oceanospirillales; family Halomonadaceae; genus Halomonas; species Halomonas sp. 707B3. Next base: position 3,351 of record NZ_JAMZBE010000197.1, on the reverse strand, counting down.
CTATATCGTTGCCACCATCAGTTTTTTAGTGGCGTCTTTTGCCTTGTTATTGGGCATAGATACAAAGCGTAAATGGGCAATCAACCTAGGGATCAGCCTCACACTTGTGCCGCTGGTATTTGTCATTTTCCGTTACGGCTTAAACGTATGGCTGCCCTAATGTTGAGGACCAACAGATGACTAATTTCTTTCTTCAAGCGCTCAGCGAAGTCGGAAGCTTCTCGGTAATGGGCTTGATCATACTCGGTGTGCTATTCGGTATTATAGGCGGGAGTATTCCAGGCTTTACTGTGACCATGGCTATCCTAGTGGTATTCCCGTTCACCTTTGCCATGGATCCGGTCAGTGGCGTATCGCTGATGGTGGGTGTCTTCGTAGGTGGGTACTCGGGCGGTATTGTATCGGGCGTTATGCTGGGAATACCTGGAACACCCTCCTCCATTACCACTGTCTATGACGGCTACCCCATGGCTCAAAAGGGTGAGCCCGGCCGAGCCTTAGGGATCGGTGTCATGTCCTCCTTTCTTGGCACCATTATCAGCGTGGCCGTGCTGGTCTTTTTTGGACCGTTAATAGCCAGCTTTAGTATGAATTTTCGCCCCTGGGAAATTACCGCGCTGATTATCTTTGCGCTAACACTGGTAGCAGGCCTATCAAATGGAGCACTCCTAAAAGGTCTATTAGCCGCCGCGCTGGGCTTACTGATCACCACTGTGGGGTATGACCGCAACAGTAATCTGCGCTTTGATTTTGATCTGCCCGCACTCAGCTCAGGGTTTGAGATGCTGCCCGTGATGATTGGTGTCTTTGCGTTCTCTCAACTGCTCGGCAATATCGAAAAACTGCGCGACGGCGATGGTAATGGCAAAGGCGTGGACACTAACGTGTCAATTCCTTACCGCCAGATTATGAAAGATATGGCAGGTCAAAAACTCAACACCTTGCGCTCTTCTTTAATTGGTAGCCTGATCGGTGCGCTACCGGGAACTGGCGGCACCGTGGCTAACTTTGTGAGCTACGACCAGGCGAAAAAGTTTTCACGTCATCCAGAAACATTTGGCACAGGCACCCCTAGCGGGATTGTTGCCTCCGAGGCCTCCAATAGCGCCGTTGCTGGAGGTGCATTCGTGCCTACTCTAGCGCTAGGCATACCTGGTGATCTTCCCATGGCTATTATGATGGGCGTGCTGATCCTCCACGGCATCACCCCAGGTCCGATGATGTTTGAACAAAACCCGGTGCTGGTGGGCGCGATCTACGCAAGCCTCTTGATCGGTGCTGTGATCATGGTGTTGTGTAATCTACTGCTTGTGCGCTGGTTCGCCAAAATCTCGTTAATCCCGCAGCAGATCTTAGTACCGGTGGTACTGATCCTCTGCGCTATCGGTGCTTATGCACTCAATAACAATCTCTTTGATATCTGGGTGCTGTTTATTTTCGGAGTAGTTGGCTATTTGCTCTGGAAAGCTGGCGTTCCTCTCACACCGCTCATACTCGGTGTAGTCCTGGGCAACAACTTGGAACGGCAATTGTTTAGAGCGCTGGAGTTGGACCCTAACTGGCTGACTTTTTTAACACGGCCTCTCTCTGCTCTCTTTTTAGCACTGGCGGTCGCATCCGTCGCTTTCTCCCTCTATCAAGACCGCAAACTTAAGCGCCTAAAGCCAGCGACCAACAACTAGCAATCAATGATTAATAAAAAGGATACTTTACATGCATAACAACGCTCTCTATTACCCCAGTGCCTCACGTCGTATGGCCACTTTCGGCAAACGCGGTATGGTGGCCACCTCTCAGCCGCTCGCCGCCCAGGTAGGTATCACGATTTTGCAGCAGGGCGGCAATGCGATTGATGCGGCGATTGCCACCGCCGCCGCGCTCACTGTGGTAGAGCCTACGTCTAACGGCATTGGCAGCGACGCCTTCGCGATTGTATGGGTCGATAGAAAGCTACATGGCCTCAACGCCAGCGGCCCTGCTCCGCAGGCAGCCACGATTGAGGCTTTGAAAGCGCTTGGCCATGACGCTATGCCTAACCACGGCATGCTGCCTGTTACCGTGCCTGGCGCGCCTGCGGCCTGGGCAGCACTCTCTGAGCGCTTTGGTAAACTGCCCTTTGCGGATCTGCTAGCGCCTGCCGTCGCGCTGGCAGAAGAAGGCTTTGCGGTGACGCCGGTGATCCACCAAATGTGGGAAGAGGCCTTCCATAACTACGCGACCTACCCCGACGCTGCCTTCCAACCCTGGTTCGATACCTTTGCCCCCAAAGGCCGGGCACCGCGCCCTGGCGAGTTATGGTCCGCCCCTGACCACGCGAAAAGCTTGGCCGCGATTGCCAACACAAACGCCGAGGCGTTTTATCGCGGTGAACTGGCTGAGGCAATCGATGCGTTCTCCCGCGAACATGGCGGCTTAATTCGTAAAGAGGATTTGGCCGCTTACCAGCCCGAGTGGGTCGACCCAATTAGCGTGCGCTATCAAGGCCATGATATTTGGGAAATTCCACCGAACGGCAGCGGTATGATCGTGCTGCAGGCGCTCGGCATGCTGGAACGGTTAGACCCGTGCCCAGGCGATGCGGTTGAAACCCTGCACCGCCGGATTGAAGCCACTAAACTTGCCTATATGGATGGCTTTAAACACATCACCGAACGCAGCGCGATGGCTCCCACCACCGAGCAAATGCTGGATGATGCCTACCTGAAAGCGCGCGCAGCGCTGATCGGCGATCAAGCCGTTGACCCGGCACACGGCAACCCGTTGCAAGGCGGCACCGTCTACCTAGCCACTGCCGACGACGAAGGCAATATGGTGTCGTTTATCCAAAGTAACTTTAAAGGCTTTGGTTCCGGCATGGTCATCCCTGGCACCGGGATTAGCCTGCAAAACCGTGGCTGGTCGTTCTCGCTAGATCCTGAACACGCCAATGCCCTGGCTCCCGGCAAGCGCACCTATCACACCATCATTCCCGGGTTTATCACCAAAGATAATCAAGCCGTGGGGCCCTTTGGCGTCATGGGCGGCTATATGCAGCCTCAGGGCCAAGTGCAGGTAGTCACTGCGATGATTGAGGATCAGTTAAACCCACAGGCCGCATTGGATATGCCCCGTTGGAAGTGGACAACCGGCAGAACCGTTGAGGTGGAAGCCGACTTCCCTAACCACTTAGCACTGGCCCTCGCTCGGCGCGGCCACAAGATTGTTAAGGTAGCGGATTCGATTAGCTTTGGCCGTGGCCAAATCATTCTCCGTAATTCTGATACCGGCGTGCTTCAAGGCGGTACTGAACCCCGCACCGACGGTGCAGTGCTACCGCTATAGCGGCGGGTGCTGTGTCACTACTGCCCACCC
>NZ_JAMZBE010000196.1:0-5441 GCF_024158645.1 Halomonas sp. 707B3 | reverse complement strand
GGCGGGAAAAGCGGCCAGCAGCACTTGCCCCACCGACCAGAACGTTGCCAACCCAATGATGGAGAGCCGCAGCACCGGCTGGCGGGCAAGAATGCTCAAGTTGTCTTTTAACGCAGTGCCACTGCGGTAGCGTGCCCAAGTTAGCGGGGCAGCAGTAGGCTGTGCTTCATCCAGTTTGAGCTGATAAAGGGCGACGACCTGAAGGCCGCTGTTAAGCACCAGTAGCCAGCCCAGCGGAGCGATATGGCGCAGTAGGTCGCTTGGCGTGCTGGCGCTGGGTGTGACCCAGTGTTCAAACAGGGCGGTAAACGCCACCGTACCGGCCAAGATCGCGCCAATGGTAACCGCCTGCACTAGCCCGTTGGCTTCGGCTAGCCGGGGCTTACCAAATAGCCCTTTCACTAGGCCGTACTTGGCGGGTGAGTAGAACGCCGACTGAATGGCCAGCAGCAGCGTCATCGCAAAAGCAAGCCAGAACCAGCCTTGGTAATAGGCGGCCGTGATCCCCAGCGACACCGCCACCGCCGTCCAGGCGGAGAGCCTTAGCACACGTACTTTGGGAGTGCTGTCGGCAATATGGCCTGCCGGGCTGAAGAGGAGAATAAACGGAAGCAGAATCAGCCCATTCACCAGGGCGGTAAGCACGACCTGGGTTGCGCCATCGTAGCTTTTGAAAATCGTATTCTGAATGACGATTTTGTGCCCGAGATCTACGAAGGCATTGAGAAAAATGGCCATCAAGTAGGGCCAAGCGCCCGCGATGCGCAGCAAAGGTTGCATGGTGTGTCGCCTTAGTCGCCGAAAGTTAACGCACTGTCGGCAAACGGGGTGAGTGTTGCAACGCTCACCGTTCAAGTTGAGTTATATGGGCTTTCCGGTATCGTTAATGTTTAGATGCCTGATGCCCTCGATGATGTGTCAGCATATTGCCCGTCTATTCACACCAGAAAAAGCCGTCACGAGAAACTTCCGATGAATCGTACCCCTTTTCAGGCCCTGGCCTGCCCGTTAGACGGCGAACCGCTCCATTTGGAAGGCGGCACTTGGCGGTGTGCGTCAAACCACAGTTTCGATGTGGCGAAACAGGGCTATATCAATCTGCTACCAGTGCAGCAGAAACGCTCCACCGACCCCGGCGACAGCAAAGCTATGGTGGCCGCACGCCAGCGCTTTTTGGCGGCGGGTGACTATGCGCCCATTGCAAAGGCGCTTAGCCAGGCGGTGATGCGCCACTGTGAGCAGGCAGAAACGTACAGTTGCCTGGATGCAGGCTGTGGCGAGGGTTACTACCTGCGCCAGTTGGCTCAGCGCTTGCCCGAGAACCAGCCGCTCTCACTGATGGGGCTGGATATCTCGAAGTGGGCGGTGCAGTCGGCGGCGAAGCAAGAGGATAAGCACGCACCGATCAGCCGTTGGGTAGTGGGCAGTAACGCCCAATTGCCGGTGCAGTCAGCAACGCTGGATAGCGTGCTGTGTATGTTTGGCTTTCCGGTACACGGTGAGTTTGCACGTGTACTTAAGCCGGGCGGGCAACTGCTTCAAGTAGAAGCGGGGCCGGAGCACCTGCGCGAGCTGCGGGAAATTATTTATCCCACCTTAAAACCTGCACGTGAGAAAGCGCCTGATGTACCGGAAGGGTTTGCCCACCGAGCTTCCGAGCAGATTCGCTACGCTATTTCATTAGAAGGGGCCGACGTTATCCGCGATTTGCTGACCATGACGCCGCATTTGTATCGTGCCAGTGCGGAGGGGCGCGAGCGAGCAGCTAACTTGGAGCAGCTAACGCTGACTATTGATGCTCAACTGATCGTATGGGAGAGGATTTAATACCCAAACGCAAAAAGGCCCGCCGAGGCGGGCCTTTCTGTTCGAACCGTTCACCTAATGGGTGAGGGTTCTAGCAAACTTTTCAGTGCTATCTAAGAAGATAGGACTTAGGAGATTTGCTTGATGTTAGAAGCCTGAAGGCCTTTTTTACCCTGGGTAACGTCGAAAGAGACGTTAGCGCCTTCCTGAAGGGTTTTGAAGCCGTCAGACTGAATTTCGGAGAAGTGTGCAAACAGATCGTCGCCACCGTCAGAAGGAGCGATGAAACCGAAGCCTTTGGTGTCGTTAAACCATTTAACTGTGCCAGTTGCCATTGTGTAAATCCTTTCGCGCTAATGCGCCGTAATAAAATTCCTGGTATTACCCAGATGAAGTAGCGGGTGAAACAAGGAATACAATATCAGGCTGCCGAAAAAGATCGTACACTTCTGAAACCATGCTGCTTGCTAACCAACTGACGCTACAGTGTCATGCTTCTTAGCCTAGGTCAAAGCCTTTTTGCATTTATTTTCTTAGGGCAGGGAGTGATAGGTTCGCTACTTCCAACCCATTTTCCAGGTGCTATCGTCTTTTAGCGCTTGCCACGCCATCGTTGTTTCCCGGTGGGAGTGAACCGCTTCCAGCACCACGTCCACTACGTTCTCCTCTTCATCACGTAGCAGTTGGGTCACGATAAAGTGTTTTTCTTTATTACGTGGCGTCACCGCGGTCCATTTGCTGTGGTGGAGTTTGTTAGGGTTGATCGTATTCATAGTGGCTCCTGTTAGTGGCGTTGAGGAGAGGCAAGCAATCGGCCCTGTGTAAAGTCGCCATAGGTGCCATGCTAAGCTATTTAGTCGGCGTGATGGAGTGCAATTAAACACCGCGCTGGCTTGGCAACCCGTGATGATGCTCCATGACGTGGTTTTACCACTGATTTACATCAACCTGATTTCAACCAGCAGGGCATTCAATGACATATTTATGGAAGCGCTACCTTCAAGCGTCACTCATTTTGCGCGTCACCATCGCGCTGGTGATGGGGGTTCTGGTGGGCATCGTTGGCGGTGACTGGGTGGCCGTTTGGCTGGCACCGCTGGGCGATTTACTGCTTCGTCTCCTGACCTTCCTCATCGTGCCGATTGTACTGTTTACACTCATGGTAGGGGTGAATCAGTCGCGGGAAGGCAGTGCAGGGCGCGTTGGCGGCAAAGTGTTTATTTACTATTTGGCCTCTTCAGCATTCGCCATCGTGGTAGGCCTAACCGTGGCAACGCTATTTAGCCCAGGCAGCGGCATGACGCTCAACGACAGCGCGAGTTTCTCGGTACCCGAGAATCCCGGCGTGGTCGATGCGCTGCTCAATATCGTGCCGGGTAATATCGTGGCCGCCTTTGCCGAACTCAATATGCTGGGCATCATCTTTACCGCGCTGGTGTTCGGGATTGCGCTGTTGAAAATGCGCCAATCTGAGCAGCAGCACGCGCTTGGCGAGCAGCTTTATCAAGTTATTGAAGGGTTAAACGAGGTCACCCTGAAAGTGATGTCGGGGGTGCTGCATTTTGTGCCCATTGGCGTCTTTGCCATTGTTGCTGAAACGGTGAGCCAGCAGGGGATGGAAACGCTTCTCTCGTTGGGTGACATGGTGATGGTGCTGTACATCGCGCTCGGCGCACAGCTGTTGATCTACTGTGCGGTGATGCTGCTGTTTGGCGTGAAGTTACGCAGCTTTTTTGGTGAGGCGCGCACGCCGATGGCCACCGCGTTTGCAACCCAAAGCAGCTCCGGCACGCTGCCTGTCACGATTAACGCCGCGCAGCGTTTAGGCATCCCGAAAAGTATTTATGGCTTTAGCCTGCCGCTGGGAGCAACGCTCAATATGGACGGTGCCGCCATCCGTATTGCCATTTCAGCGGTGTTTGCCGCCAACGTGATTGGCGCGCCGCTGGATTTGATGAGCATGGTGCAGATTGTGCTGATCGGCACGCTGGTGACGGTAGGCACGGCTGGGGTGCCGGGGGCGGGCATTATCATGATTGCCACCGTGTTTGCTCAAGTAGGCCTGCCCATTGAAACCGTGGCGCTATTAACCGCCATTGATGCCCTGGTAGGCATGGGTGCAACAGCGCTGAATGTCACGGGAGACTTGGTCGGCACGACCGTGATTGCCCGAAGTGAAGGGCATACGCTGGCTGAAGCGCCTGATGAAGAGGGCGGCCACGCGGTGGAGAACGGTTAATCCGTATTCAGACGATAGGGGAGGTCAGCATGGTTTACGATCATGAGTATCGCTACTTAGAACGCGCCGTGGCGCTGGCAGAAGAGGCGCTCAACGCCGGTGATGAACCCTTTGGCAGCGTATTAGTCAGCGCCCAGGGCGAGATACTGGCGGAAGACCGCAACCGTATTGCTGGAGGCGACGCCACGCAGCACCCTGAGTTTGCGCTGGCCCGCTGGGCAGCCAATCACCTGTCACCAGAAGCGCGTGCGGCCGCCACGGTGTATACCTCGGGTGAGCACTGCCCCATGTGTGCGGCGGCCCATGGCTGGGTAGGGTTGGGGCGGATCATTTACGTCAGCTCAACCGAGCAGCTAGGGAAGTGGTTGGCCGAGTGGGGCGTGGCACCGCCGCCAGTGGCTACGCTACCAATCAACGAGGTAGTGCCTGGGCTTGCGGTAGATGGCCCGGTGCCAGGGTTGGACGAGCAAGTACACGCGTTGCATCGCCGCCTGCATGGCAAATAGCCGCGCTGTTTCAACCATGGCTAAACGAGAACGCCGCCTTGCGCAAAGCAAGGCGGCGTTTGTTAAACTAATGACGCAATGAGAGATTACGCAATGAAAGAGGCTAGTGCTTCAATATGACGTAGAAGGCGTGAATGATGCCTGGAATGAAGCCAAAGAGCGTCAGCAGGATATTGAGCCAAAAGTGTCCTTTGAAACCGACCTCAAAAAACACCCCTAGCGGGGGGAAGATAACCGCAAAAATCATCTTGATCGGGTCAGTCGCGGTAAACGCCATGTAGCCTCCTTTGCTTACACCGTTAGTATAATGTTGCCCAGCCGCCAGTGTAGAACTAATCCCTACACTTGGCTAATTAGTCACTCCATCATACGACTACCATTTTACGTAGCCGTTCCCCGATGAACGTCATAACGTTGAACGTTCACTGATGATTCACTGGGATTTTTCATTGGAAAGGATGCCATGACTCGCTATCTCTCACCTTCATTATTGTTACTCAGCACCGCTTTTGCCGCCCCCGTATGGGCACAAACTGATGCAGAAGCCGTACTGCCCACCGTAGAAGTCAGCGCACCGCGTTTAGCGCGTGAGCTTTACGCCACGCCTGCTGCGGTCTCGACGATAGAGCAAGACGCCATTGCCCAAGGCCAGCAGCGGGTGCGTTTGGATGAGTCGCTCAACCGGGTGCCGGGTGTTTTCCTGCAGAACCGCGATAATTTTGCCCAGGGGCAGCGTATTTCGATTCGCGGCTTTGGTGCCCGTGCGCCGTTTGGGGTGCGAGGCATTACGGTGATGGTGGACGGCATTCCCTACACGCTGCCGGATGGGCAGGCCCAGCTAGATGCGATTGATTTGGATAGCGCTGAGCGCATTGAGGTCATTCGCGGGC
>NZ_JAMZBE010000195.1:0-5463 GCF_024158645.1 Halomonas sp. 707B3 | reverse complement strand
ATCATATTGATCTCGTCGGTGTTGGTCACCGCGATCAGCATGTCGGCGTCTTCGCAGCCTGCTTGGCGTAGCACAATGGGGTAGGAGCCTGCGCCTGTCACCGTGCGGATATCCAGCTTGGTGTGCAGTTCGCGCAGTTTTGCGCCGTCGGTATCGACGACGGTGATGTCGTTCTCCTCGCGGGCGAGGTGTTCGGCCAGCGTTGCGCCCACTTGGCCGGCGCCAAGAATGATAATTTTCATTCGTTTATGTCCTCACGGTCGAACTCAACGCAAAGCCGATAGCCAATCCCCGGCTCGGTTTGCAGCAGGCTAGGGGCCTGTGGGTCATCGCCCAATTTCTGGCGCAGCTTGCTGATGACGATGCGTAAATAGTGGGTGTCTTCTTGATGGCTTGGCCCCCAGATCGTGCGCAGCAAATGGGTTTGCGTCACGATTCGGCCAGTCTGGTTAATAAGCTGGTGCAGTACCGCAAACTCTTTGCGGGTTAAATGAATCGTCGCACCGTGTAATGTCACTTGATGGGCCGCGATATCAACGGTTAACGCGCCATACTGATAACGCGGTTTGGTGATAGCGGGCGGATGCTGGCGCAGCAGAGCTCGGATACGGGCCAGCAGCTCCTGAATGCCAAACGGTTTAGTGACGTAGTCGTTGGCGCCGTTATCCAAGGCGCGCACCTTCTCCACTTCTTGGCCGCGCACCGAGACAATAATGATCGGTATGCTGACCTGCTGGCGCAGCGTGCTGAGTACCTGCTGCCCATCAATATCGGGCAGGCCAAGGTCTAGCAAAATCAGATCGATAGGATCAGCCGTTAACATCTCACGTACGGTATGGATCGCGGCATACCCGGTGCTGGCTTCGCTGATGCGAAAGCCTTGCGACGCTAAGCTAATGCGTAAAAACTGCCGAATTGCGGGCTCATCGTCAACGATCAGTATGCGTGCGGGCTTAGGCGTCATCGCTCGGCTCCTGGGTGGGGGTCGAGAGTGGCAGCCGCATAATAATTTGAGTTCCTTGCCCGTGGGGCCCTTCAACAGCCGACACCGTTCCGCCATGGGCACCCAACATTCCACGGCAAATAGCGAGCCCCAGCCCTGTGCCGTGCAGGCTGCGGTCACCCTCATTGCCTGTGAAAAACATCTCAAATACCTGTTCACGCATGGCGGGTGGTATTCCGGGCCCTTCATCGGTGACGGTGAGTGTGAGTGTGCTATGGCGAGGATCGGTAGCAGCGGCAATGGTGATCACTCCGTTAGGAGGAGAAAACCGCGCCGCGTTTTCCAGTACGTTGACCAGTGCTTGCTCAATCAGGGCGGGGTGAACATTCAAGAGCGGCAGCTCGCCATCCCATGCTTGACGCACGTTAATATCGGCCAGTGCGCCGGTTAAACGACGCCGTGCTGACGCTACCAAATCGTCGACGCTGATCCAGTCCCGCTCAATCGCCAATTCGCCGTGGCCTAGTCGTGTCATGTCCAGCAAGTTTTGAATGTAACGGTTCAGTCGCTCGCTTTCATTAAGGACGCCGTCAAGCAGTTCAAAGCGATCCTGTTGGCTTAGCTGGGCATCTAACGTGCGCAGGGAGCTGGCGGCACCAATAATCGACGCAAGCGGCGTACGTAGATCGTGAGACACCGAGGCGAGCAGGGCAGAGCGCAGCCGCTCCTGCTCCTCTGCCAACCGAGAGGCATTAAGTGCCAGCATTCGCTCGCGGCTAACGCCTGCAATATGACCCACGACCAGCGCGATTAATAAAAAGAACAGGAGCGTGACCAACTGCTCCCGCTCAGACACTGCCAAAGAAAAGTACGGCTCGGTAAAGCCGACGTTAAACACCACAAAGTTCACCAGCGCACTGATAAAGGCCGCACGGCTGCTGGCCAGAACGGCACAGGCAAGCACGGCTGTTAAAAAAATCAGCGATAAATTGGCCAGCGCGAGCCAGGTATGTAGCCACCAAGCAGCCAGCAGAGCCACACCGCTAGTGCCCAGCACTAAGGCTAACTCGCGCCGGTTGGGAAGACGAAATACGCGCATGTTGTTCACCGTTAGCGCCGCCAAAACATCGGTGTCATGAGGACGACCACGGTTAAAATTTCCAGGCGGCCCATCAACATACCCACACATAGCAGCCATTTGGCGGCATCGGGCAGGCTGGCGAAGTTGCCAGCCGGGCCAATGGTATCGCCAAGGCCTGGGCCTACGTTGGCCACGGCCGTGGCCGCACCGGTGAGCGCGGTCACCAAATCTAAACCGAGCGCCGCTAAACCCAATGCAAGCACGGCAATGGTAATAAAAAAGAAGAACGAAAAAGCCACGACGCTGCGGGAGATATCGCTAGTGACCGGCTGCTGGTTATAGCGGGTGGTAAAGATGCCGTTCGCGTGAATCAGGTAGCGCAGCTGGTTGCGTAGCATCAGCATGGCGATTTGAAAGCGGAATATCTTCATACCGCCGCTGGTAGAGCCGCTACAGCCACCGATAAACGTCAGGTAGAAAAAAGCCGCCACGGGGAGCGAGCCCCACAGGGTGTAGTCGTCTGATGCGTAGCCTGTAGTAGTGACCACTGAAATCACGTTGAAGGTGACGTGGGTGAGTGAGACAAACCAGTTGTCGCCTTGAAATACCCGCCAAGCGCTCAATATCACAATGGCCGCCAGCAGCAGTTTGAGCAGCCCGCGTACCTGTTGGTCTTTCCATAGCGCGCTGCGGGAAGAGCGAATAAAGCGAATATACAGTACGAACGGCAGTGCGCCGCTGAGCATAAAAAAGCTGCCCATCCATAGCAGCCACGGTTGTTCTGTGTACGCGCCAAACGAAGCATCAGAGTTGGCAAAGCCGCCTGTGGAGAGCGAAGACATGCCATGCACGATGGCATCTAGCGGCAGCATGCCACCAAGCCAGTAGCTAACCATCGCCGTAAGGGTAAGGATGACATAAATAGACAGCGTGGCTTTGGCAATACCGCCAGTGCGGGGCATGACCTTATCCGACCAGTCAGAAGATTCGGTATGAAACAGACGCATGCCGCCCACTTTCAAAAACGGCAGAATGGCAATGCCCATCACGATGATGCCGATACCTCCCAACCACTGCATCAAGCCGCGCCATAGCTTTAAGCCGTCTGAGAGGTTCTCAATGCCCACCAGCACGGTAGAGCCCGTGGTGGTGATCGCCGATACGGATTCAAACACGGCGTTGGTGAACGTTAGCTGCGGCGCGCCAAGAATCAGCGGCAGGCTGGCAAAGCAGCTAATGCTGGTCCAACTGCCTGCCGTGAGAATAAACATTTGCCACGGCTTAAGCTCAAGCGATGCACGATAAGTGAGCAGTAGCGTGGTCGCCACACAGGCGAGCACGATCATAATAGACAGGCTAAACGCCTGGGCGTCGGGGTCTCGTTCAATCAGTAGCACCGCCCAAGGCACCGTCATAAACAGCGCTAGAATAAGCCACAGCACCGACAAAATCTTAAACACCGGTGCCCAGTGGCGGTAGAGCTCTTTGCTGCGATAAAACCAGGGGTTGGTAGTGTGCATTGCCATACTCATCGTTCATTTGCTTTAAGCATGGTCTATAACATCATGCACCTGCATAAAAAGTCCGTAAAAAATAAAACCCGGCGTAGATTTCTCAGGCGCCGGGAATGAGCAAGCCGCTCAAGCGAGGAAACAAGCTAATGAAGCACTCTTTTAACCCTTCACACCCCCTGCAGTTAAACCGCCAATAATCCAGCGTTGGCAGATCAAAAACGCCACGGTAATCGGTAGGCCGGAGAGTACGGCGGCGGCGGCAAAATTGCCCCAGCGCTGGTTGTGGTCGGCTAGGTACTGCTGGGCACCCACAGCGAGCGTCAGTTTGTGTTCGTCCACTAAAAGCACCGAGGCCATGGGGTACTCCATAATGCTCATCACAAACGCCAGGATGAACACCACCATCAAGATTGGGATAGAGAGCGGCAGCAGAATGTAGCGAAACGCTTGCCAAGTGCTGGCGCCATCCACCATGGCAGCCTCCTCAAGCGAGCCATCGATGGATTCGAAGTAGCCTTTGATCGTCCAGATATGTAGCGCTACCGCGCCGAGCGAAGCCACAATCAGCGCGCCGTGGGTATTGATTCCCAGCCAGCCGACAAACTGCCCCAGCCGGTCAAATAGCGCATAAAGCGCCACCAGCGAAAGCACCGCCGGGAACATCTGAAAAATCAGCATACCTTTGAGCAGCGGCTCCTTGCCTTTGAAGCGCATGCGGGCAAACGCATAGGCGCTGGTGGTGGCCAGCATCAGAATCAGCACTGACGACACCACGGCCACCTTGATGGAGTTCCACAGCCACAGCAGCACGGGAAAGGGCGGCTGCACTATGGTGCCGTCTGGCCGCTCCCAGGGGATGCCCAGCGCCAGGGACCAGTGCTCCAGCGAGAAATTCTCTGGAATCAAGCTGCCGGTGGCAAAGTTGCCCTCCCGAAACGAGATCGAGATTACCAGCAGCAGCGGAAAGACAATTAGCGATACAAAGCCGAACAGCGCTAAGTGCGCCCCTAGGCGGCGCACGCCAACGGAGCGGGGTTGAACCATGGCCATGTGTAACCTCCTATACCTTCACTTTGGAAAGGCGCAAATTGAGCAGCGACATGCCTGCCACCAGCAGGAAAATCAGCGTGGCAATTGCGGCCGCTAGGCCAAAGTTCTGCCCAGCATCCTGAAAGGCTATGCGGTAGGTGTAGCTCACCAGCAGGTCGGTGGTGCCCGCTGGGGTGCTGGCCCCTAAAATATCCGGGTTGCCGCCGGTGAGCAGCGCAATCAGCACAAAGTTATTGAAGTTAAACGCAAAGGCGGCAATCAGTAGCGGCGTTAACGGCTTGATAATCAGCGGCAGGGTGATCTTGAACAGGTTGGTGAGCGGGCCGCCGCCGTCTACCGCCGAGGCTTCGTATAAATCCTGGGGAATGGCCTGAATCAAGCCCATGCAGAGCAGCAGCATGTAGGGGTAGCCTAACCAGGTATTCACAATCAGCAGCATGCTGCGGGCAAGCCATGGGTCGGTAAACCACTCGGGGCGCACGCCAAACAAGGTGTCCAGAATCATGTTCACTTCACCAAAGTGCTGGTTGAACATGCCTTTAAAAATCAGAATCGAAATAAACGCCGGTACCGCGTAGGGCAGAATCAGCAGCGTGCGGTAAACGGCCTTGCCCTTGAGCTGGTCCCACTGCAGCAGCGAGGCCAGTACAAAGCCAACCGCTAAGGTAAACACCACGGTGAGGGCGGCAAACACGAAGGTCCACACAAAAATTTGCATGAACGGGCCGCGAATATCCGGGTCCGTGAAAATCTGGGTGTAGTTGGAAAAGCCCACGCTCACCGGCCAGCCGGGCGTAATTTGCTCGCCGTTATCCGCGACGAAAAAGCCAATGCTGGGGTCGGGGGTAAGCAGCCGCTCATCGCGGCGATCATAC
>NZ_JAMZBE010000194.1:0-5482 GCF_024158645.1 Halomonas sp. 707B3 | reverse complement strand
CTCTCAATCAGCGCTTCGGGAATCGCTGCACAGTTCACCGCCACAAAAGGGCCTTTGGCGCGGTTGCCGCTGTCGTGCAGCGCACGGGCAACCACTTCTTTGCCGGTGCCGGTTTCGCCGCTGATCAGCACGTTGACACTGGCTTCGTTACGCAGCCGTTCAGCCAGCTTTTGCACTTTGCGTATGGCGGGGTCGTCGGCCCCCAACCGTTCTAGCGCTGTTGGCAGCGAGGAGGCGGGCTTACCGAGTGGTGCGATGCGCGGCCTGCGCGGCTCCAGCAGGCTAATAAAGTAGATGGCGTTGCTGGCGCGGGCGCGAAACGCCCGTAGCTGGTCGTTGGTCGCGCTGTTGATGCTCAGCACATCGGCAATCTCGCACTCAAACAGTTCGCTGAGCATCGGTGTGTGTTGGGCAGACCACGGCGGCCAGCGCTGTTGGTGCGCACTGATAAGTTCGCGGCCGACAGCATTGGCGGCAATCACTTGGCCGTTTTCTTCTATCGCGATAAGCCCACGCCCGTTCACGTGCACAAACTCCCGCGAGGTATCTAAGCGCACCATTAGGCAGTCGCGGTAGCGCTGCAAAAAGTAGGCGTCTTCGATCATGCGGGCGTAGAGCGTCACCAGCGAGAGGCTGAAGTTCTGGCTCTCATGCTGAGTGGGCGATTGCAGCGCAGAGATATCCAGCACGGCCATCACGTTGCCCTGCGGGTCGGCGATGGGGGCGGCGGTGCAGGTGAGCGAGATATGCGTGGCGTCGAAGTGCTCCTGGCGGTGGCAAATGATCGCTTGGCGATCGTGTAGGCAGGTGCCTACGGCACAAGTGCCCGCGAAGCGCTCGTCCCAGTCGGCACCTAAATAGAGGCCCGCTTTGCGTAGCTGCTGGTCTTGGTTGGGGTTGCCGCGAAACTCGACGGTAATGCCGCGATGGTCGGTGAGTAGCAGCACGTAGCCGAGCTGGGCGATTTGTTCATAGAGCTGATCGACCCCGGCGCGGGCAACGTGCAGCAGCTCATCGACGGATTCCCGGTGCTCGATCAAGGTTTGCTGAGGAACCACCCGGGCAGGGCGTGGCTGCGTGGGGTCGAGTTGGTACTCATTGAGGCAGCGCAGCCAGGAGCGGCGGATGGTGGCCTGCGCCGGAAGCTGCGGCGCATCCAGCCCTTCACCGAGCTGGAAGATGTGCTCGATATGCTGGCGCTGCACGGAGGCCAAGCGTGTCGGTGGTAGTGATGGTGTTGGCATGGCGAATCCACACACGATTATTGTTGTACTTCCAGCCTATGCGCTTTGTAGTGGGTGTCAACGAGGGTGTATTACGCCGTTAGTCGTGCGTTACACCTGTAACGTTAGCCGTACACAGGGCGTGACAGGTGTACGCGGCTTGCGCTGTTTTATAGCGGTGTGTGGATGCTAAATTAATTTTATTTTTCAATAACTTATTTCCTATTTGGCGCATTTGGCACGGCGGGTGCTTAGGGTTGAGTGTCTTATCGACAGTTCAACAATAACAACGACCTTGGAGTACCCGCGATGACTCACACAGAGATAAGTACCCCATCCAGCGCTACCAGCACCGTCAACGCATGGCTTCATGATTTTGATGAAGCGCTGCAGGCCCGCGATATTCAGCGCGTGCTGACGCTATTCAACGACGAATGCTACTGGCGCGATTTTCTAGCGTTTACCTGGAATCTAAAAACCTGCGAAGGCAAGGAGGATATCCAGGCCATGCTCGATGCCACGCTGGCCAATACCCAGCCCACCCAGTGGCAGCTTGACGGGGAGGCCAGCGAAAACGGCGATACCGTCGAGGCGTGGTTCACTTTCAAAACGGCCATTGCCAGCGGAAAAGGCTACCTACGTTTGAAAAACGGCAAGTGCTGGACGCTGCTGACCACCATGCAGGCGCTGGATGATTTTCCTGAACCCCGCAACCAACACCGCCCCAAAGGGGCCGAGCATGGGGCCAATAAACAGCGTGAAACTTGGCTGGAAGCCCGCGAACGCGAGGAAGCCGAGCTTGGTTACACAAAGCAGCCTTACTGTGTGGTGATAGGCGGTGGCCAAGGCGGTATTGGCCTGGGGGCGCGGCTAAAGCAAATGGGCGTGCCCACCATCATCATTGAGCGCAACGAGCGTGCGGGGGACTCCTGGCGCAAGCGCTATAAATCCCTCTGCCTGCACGACCCGGTATGGTACGACCACCTGCCTTATATTCCCTTCCCGGAGAACTGGCCGGTGTTTGCCCCGAAAGACAAAGTGGGCGACTGGCTGGAAATGTACACAAAGGTGATGGAGCTCAATTATTGGAGTTCCACGACCTGCGACAATGCACGCTTCGATGAAGCCGCAGGCGAGTGGATCGTAAACGTGAAGCGCAACGGCGAAGAGATCACGCTGCGCCCGAAGCAGCTGGTGATGGCTACCGGGATGTCCGGTATGCCCAACGTGCCCAAGTTTGCAGGCGCGGAGAGCTTCGAGGGCGAGCAGCAGCACTCCAGCCAGCACCCAGGGCCGGATGCTTACGCGGGCAAAAAGTGCGTGATTATTGGTTCGAATAATTCGGCCCACGATATTGCCGCCGCGCTCTGGGAGCACGATGCCGATGTCACCATGCTCCAGCGCTCCTCGACCCATATCGTTAAATCGGATTCATTGATGGAAGAAGTGCTGGGGCCGCTCTACTCCGAAGAGGCGGTGGCAGGCGGGCTTACCCATGAAAAGGCCGATCTGATCTTTGCTTCCATTCCTTACAAAGTGCTGCCTGACTTCCAACGTCCGGCGTTTGAGGCGATTAAGCAGCGCGATGCTGAGTTTTACCAACGGCTGGAAGACGCGGGATTTATGCTCGATTTCGGTGACGATGAGTCTGGCCTGTTTTTGAAGTACCTGCGCCGTGGCTCGGGTTACTACATCGATGTGGGGGCCTGCGATCTGGTCGCCAATGGCGATATCAAGCTGCGCAGCGGTGTCGGTATTGAGCGTATTAATCCCCACTCCATTACCTTGACCGATGGTAGCGAGCTACCGGCAGACCTCATTGTGTATGCCACCGGCTATGGCTCGATGAACGGCTGGGCGGCGCGGCTTATCTCCCAGGAAGTGGCCGATAAGGTAGGCAAGTGCTGGGGCTTAGGCTCCGATACCACCAAAGACCCCGGCCCTTGGGAGGGCGAGCTGCGCAATATGTGGAAGCCTACCCAGCAGGAAGCGCTGTGGTTCCATGGTGGCAACCTGCACCAGTCTCGGCACTACTCCCACTATTTGGCGCTGCAGTTAAAGGCTCGTATGGAAGGGCTAGAAACGCCTGTCTATGGCCTGCAGCCGGTTCACCACGTGGCATAAACACAGGAAGGGAAACCCATGAGTCAGTCAACGAATCAGCAACAGATGCAGGCCGCGGTATGGTATGCCGCTAAAGATCTGCGCGTTGAGCACGTGCCGGTGCCCACCATCAACGACCCTCATGCGGTGAAAGTGAAAGTCGCCGCCTGCGGTATTTGCGGCAGCGATTTACACGAATATGCCGCCGGGCCGATTTTTATTCCGGTAGGCAAACCGCACCCCATTAGCGGCGAACAGGCACCGATCATTATGGGCCATGAGTTTGCGGGCGAAGTGGTGGAGGTCGGCGAGAAAGTGACGCGGGTGAAGGTAGGCGACCGTGTGGCCATTGAGCCGATCCTTTCGCCTAACAAGGATGGCGCTTACCAGATGGAGCGCTACAACCTGACGCCGCTGCTCGGCTTTCACGGCCTCTCCGGCGGAGGCGGCGGATTTTCGGAGTTCACCGTGATGGGTGAACACATGGTGCACAAACTGCCGGATGACCTCAGCTTTGAACAGGGGGCGCTGGTCGAGCCTGCGGCGGTTGCGCTGCATGCGGTGCGCCAGAGCAGCCTCAAAGCGGGTGATAGTGCCGTGGTGTTTGGTGCTGGGCCGATTGGCTTAATGACCATCGAAGCGCTTAAAGCCGCCGGGGCTGCACAGATTTATGCGGTGGAAGTTGCGCCATCTCGTAAGGCCAAAGCCGAAGCGCTGGGAGCCACCGTTGTCGACCCACAGCAAGAAGACGCGGTGGAAAAGCTGCACGCCTTGAGCGGCGGCGGGGTGGATGTGGCCTTCGAAGTGACCGGCATTCCCGCCGTGCTCAATCAAGCGCTGCATAGCACCCACGAAGGGGGCGAAGTGGTGGTGGTGAGTATTTGGGAGGGAGAGGCTAGTTTTCACCCCAACGACCTGGTGATTAAAGAGCGCACCATGAAAGGCATTATTGCCTATCGCCATGTGTATCCGGCGGTGATGGCACTGATGCAGCGTGGCTACTTCCGCGCCGAGGATATGGTCACTCAACGCATTCCGCTGGCGGATATCGTCGAGGAGGGCTTTGAGGCACTGCTGAGCGATAAGGCGCAGGTGAAAATTATCGTCACGCCATAGCGGTACGTTTTTGAAAAGCGAAAGGCCATCCACGGATGGCCTTTTTTGATGGGCTTTTTTGATGGGCTGTGCCGCTACTCGGCGTAAATCATTTTGCGCGTCATCCCGCCGTCAGCGACAAAGTTCTGACCGGTGATAAAGCCGGATTCTTTGGAGAGCAGAAAGCGGGTGAGCGCGGCAATATCTTCGGGAGTGCCCACGCGCCCCGCCGGGTGCTGTTCGCGGTCGATACCACGGTGCTCCACCGGCTGCTGGCGGCTGGGTTTTTGCCAGTCGCCGACTTCGATCCAGCCCGGGCTAACGGCGTTGACGCGAATATCCGGGCCTAGGCTGACCGCTAGCGCGTGGGTCAACGCGACAATGCCACCTTTACTAGCGGCGTAGGCTTCGGTATCCGGCTCGGATTGGATGGCGCGTGACGAGGCCATCAGCACCATACTGCCGCCGTGCGGGCGTAGATAAGCAGCCCCATGTTTGGCGCACAAAAAGGCGCCAGTGAGGTTAGTGTTTAAGTAGGCCTGCCATGTCGCTAGCGAGAGCTGCTCCACCGGGCCATGGAAGGGGTCCGCAATGCCTGCGTTATGCACGATGCCGTTGAGCTGACCAAAGTGGCTGACGGTTTTTTCGAGGCTGGCCGCCACCTGGGCTTCATTATTGGCATCCGCCATTAGTGTTAGCAGGTTTTCACGGCGGGGCAGTCGTTCAGCGGCCGCACTTAGGGCTTCTTTATCAATATCCGTAATGGCGACGCGATAGCCGTCGGTGAGCAGGGTGTGGGCGATACCGAGACCAATTCCTTGGGCACCGCCAGTGATATAGATGATGTGGGGCTTAGTCATACGCACTTTTCCATGGTGAGTTAAACGTATCTTGGCACGGTAGCCGTTTTAAATATGAAATATCGATACAGCTAACGACAGCAGCTGAATAAATGCATACATTGACCTGAATCCGTGAGACCGGCCCCCGGAAGCACTTCTAACCCACTGACCTGCATGGCAATATAGCCATTATCGCCATTCACCCAGACAGTGCCATGC
>NZ_JAMZBE010000193.1:0-5507 GCF_024158645.1 Halomonas sp. 707B3 | reverse complement strand
ATGGCACTGTCTGGGTGAATGGCGATAATGGCTATATTGCCATGCAGGTCAGTGGGTTAGAAGTGCTTCCGGGGGCCGGTCTCACGGATTCAGGATATATTAAAACCATGAATTGTCGCTATAGAGGGAAGCTACTGCTGAGGCGATCCACAAAAAACATAAAAAAGCCCCGGTGCGTAGCCGGGGCAGCAAGTGAGCATTGAAACAGTAAGTGAAACTACATGGGCGTCTGTTTAGAACTCATAGCGAGCAGAGAGCCACAGGCGGCGACCCTCTTCGCTGTTGGCGTAAACGTTGCCGAAGCTGGTGCCATCGCCGTAGGCGCGGTAGTCGACAAAGTCTTTATCAAATAAGTTGTAGAGGGTGGCGCTGACGTTAAATTGGTCGGTAAACGCGTAACTGCCGCCTAGGTGAAACAGCGAGTAGGCTTTGAAATCCCCCAGGTCAGCGAAGGAGGGCGCGCCCCTAACACGTTCACGGTTGCGATAGCGCTCGCTGCGGTACTCGGCAGAGAGCCAAGTATCTAGCTTCGGTGTCGCCTGCCAACGCAGCGTGGCGTTCAGCGCGTGTTCGGGCGTATCAGTTAGCGGTTCGCCACGGTTATTGCCGCTTTTCTGCTCGCTATCGGTGTAGGTGTAATTAGCGGATAAGCGCCAATCTGGTGTGAATTGATAGCTGGTGGAGAGCTCAACCCCCTGAGTCACCGCTTCATCGATATTCACGTCCTGGCTATACACGCCATCCGGGATAAGCGGGTCGTTTTCAATCAGGATATCGTTGCCGCTGGCAATTTTATCGTCGAACTGGTTGTAGAACAGCGTCGCGCTGGCGGTAAAGCCTGTTTGACTATCGTAGTGCGCGCCGATTTCGCTGCTGGTGCTGGTTTCCGGCTCAAGGTCCGGGTTGCCGATCGTCAGGATCGTGCCCTGGCCGGTCACCCCGTTAATACCCGAGTGAAGGTCATTCAGGGTCGGGGTCTTGTAGCCACGGCTCACACCGCCTTTTAATGTCCAGTTCGGCGTGGTGTTCCAGACTAAATAGCTGCGGGGGCTGAACTGGCTGCCAAACGCATCGTGATGGTCGTAGCGGCCGCCCAGCGTCAGCGCGAGATCATCACGCAGCATCCACTCGTCTTCCGCAAAGAGCGACCAGGTGGTTTGCTCGAAAGTCTCATTGGCCAAGCCATCATCCAACTCAGCATCCCACCACTGTAGGCCAACGGTGGTCATGTGGTTACCCAGCGGCATAATAAACTTGCTATCCAGTACCGTATTGGTGGTTTCCAGCTTACGCGGGGCACCGCCAATAATGCTGGGGAAGCCCTCATAGGCAACACCCTCTTCTCCGGGAATGGTGCGGCCGGTGGTTTCCGTGGTGTTACGCATCAGGCTCGATTCCAGCGTGCCAGAGGCAAAGCGCCCAGTATGGCCGATAGCCACTTGTTCCCGCTCGAAACGTAGCTCGTCGGCATAGCCGTTTGCCACGCCAGGGTTGGGCGCACAGCTGCGGGTGCGGCCGTCCAACGTACCGAGTTGGCACTCGTCGTTGTTGTAGCGCTGGCGGTTCACCTCCCCATCCAGCCAAAGGTCGTGGCTGTCGTTAGGCGTCCAGGTTAGTTTGCCGCCCAGGTTGTACACATCGCCCTCTACCGGGCTAGGGCCGCGCTGGCTCACCTCAACCGGGTTGCCGTTAGCGTCGGTGTAGACAAGCTCTGATGCGTCACGCTCATAAAAACGCCCGCGCAGTTGAACGCCCAGCGTGTCCTCTACCAGCGGGCCGCTGGTGTAGAGATTGATTTCACGGCGGTCGCCAAAGTCACGATCTTCATTAAAAGTACTCTCGACGCCGACAGAGCCAACCCACTCGCGATCTACTCGGCGGGTAATAATGTTGATCACGCCGCCCATGGCATCAGAGCCATGCAGTGTCGACATCGGCCCGCGAATTACCTCAATACGTTCAATGCTGGAAACCGGCGGGAAGAAGCTGGTCGAGGTTTCACCAAAACCGTTAGGCGTGACGCTTCCAGCCGCATTTTGGCGGCGGCCATCAATCAGGATCAGCGTGTAGTCGCTGGGCATACCGCGAATGCTGATATTGCTGCCGCCGGTTTTGCCCACCGAACCGCCGACATCTACCCCTTCTACATTACGCAGTGCATCAGCCACGCTGGTAATGCGTTCGCGCTGAAGCTCTTCTCTGGAAATAACCGAGATACTCGCCGGAGCATCCACCATTGCCTGCTCAAACCCACTGGCAGAGACAACAATGTTATCCAGTTGCGCTGATTCTTGCGCATTAGCCGCCGCAGTAACGCTAAGCGCGATGGCACTGGCGAGGGCGGTGCGAGTAAAGCGTGGCATGGCGATCCCCTGATATGAGTATTGTTTGCTAATGAAACTGATTATCAAATGAGTTGCGGATTCTAAGAAGAAAAGTTCCCACTTGCGAGATGGTTTGATCGAACATGGTGTTGCTGTTAATGGAACAGTGCCGGATGGGGAGCGCTTGCCTATAAAGGTTGTTAGTCCGCTAGCTAATATGGGCAGCCTAACGTTGCAGTAACTGCAACACCGCATTCGATGTAATAGGAGTGCAAGTGTTTTTGAGAATCGTTACTATTGGATTAACGGTTAATCAGGAGAGGCTCACATGCGACACACGTTACTGCAGCGCGGTTTACTGGGAATGTTGATGGGCGGCTTGCTGGTGGGCACCGCCCAAGCGCGCACGCTGGAGACGGCTTACGGCAACGTTGAGGTTGTTGATCACCCAGAGCGTGTAGTCACCCTATATGAAGGTGCGCTGGATGCCGCGCTGGCGGCGGGCGTGACCCCGGTAGGGGCGGTAACCACCCGTGGCGGCGACAACGTGGCAGAGTACGTGACCGACTACCTCAGTGCGAACGAGCTCGAACACCCTGAAATTGTGGGCGTCGTGCGGGAAATTAATATTGAAGCAGTGCTGGCCCAGCAGCCGGACCTGATTCTAGCCGCAGCACAGCTTCCGGAGGAGCAGTACCAACTGCTATCGCAAATTGCTCCCACTGTGGTGCCCCACACGCAACCGCTAGCGGCCGATAACTGGGAAGCCGAAGCGCGCTTATTCGGCCAGGCTTTGAACCAGGAAGAGGCCATTGAGGAAGCGATCAGCGCCGTCGATCAGCGGGTCGACGCTATGTCAGACGCAGTAGCTGACGCCGACGTGGGCATCAACGCCTATCTGGTGCGCTGGATGCCTGGCGGCCCCATGGTAATGTCGGAAAACCTGATTGCCACCGGCCTGTTAGAGCGCGTCGGCCTGGATGTGCAAGGCGGCGAGCTGATCGGTGAACGGGGCGTGCACAGCGACGTATTAAGCCTTGAAAACCTCTCTCAGGTAGACGGCGACTGGCTGTTTTTGGCCACGCTAAATGATGACGGCCAAGCCGCCCTAGATAGCGCCAAACAGAGCCCCGCCTTCAACCGCTTGAACGTGGTACAGAACGAACGAGTGGTGCCGGTCAACGGCCAGCTCTGGAGCAGTGCCAACGGCCCGCTGGCGGCCCAGGCGATTCTGGATGACATCGAGAATGCGTTATTGCCGTGATGCTACTTACCAAGGCTGGAAGTAGCGCCAGGTGGCGCTGCTCATCCCGACACTGGATGCTGATTCTGCTCACCGCCCTTGTGGCGGTGAGCGTCGTTAGTTTGTTGATAGGCGCAGGCAGCGTTGGCCCCCGCCAAGTGTTAGGGCTGCTAAGCGGTAGTGATCACGCGGAAGCGCGCTTTATCGTCTGGGAGCTGCGCGCCCCCCGCACGCTAATTGGTATTGCCGTTGGCGTGGCGCTGGGCGTAGCGGGGGCGCTGCTGCAAGCCGTTTCCCGCAACCCGCTGGCCGAGCCGGGCTTGTTGGGCGTGAGCGCAGGCGCTGCGTTTGCTGTTTCCCTGGCGCTGGTGTTAGGGGCCAGCGCGGCCACTTTACGCATTCCCGTGGCCCAGTTAGGGGCGCTGATCGGCTGCGTGTGCGTGCTCGGCGTGGCGCGGCTGCGCGGTGTGGGGAGCGACCCGGTGCGCTTAGTGTTAGCGGGGGCAGCGTTTTCCGGGCTGCTCGGTTCGCTCAGCGCACTGATGCTGCTCTACGACCAGCGCGCCGCCGATGAGATTCGCTTTTGGGTGGTGGGCAGCTTGGCGGGTAGGCGGCTAGACGATTTATGGGCCGTGCTGCCCAGCCTGCTGGTAGCAGGAGTGGGCGTTGTATTGATTGCCCGGCCGCTGGCCGCGCTGGCGCTAGGGGAGCGGGCCGCCAGCGGTTTAGGGCACCACCCTGGGCTGATTCGCTGGCTGGCGGTGGGCTGCGTGGCGCTATTAGTCGGCGCGGCCACCGCTATTGCCGGGCCGATTGCGTTTGTGGGGCTGGTAGTGCCTTTTGTGGCGCGGGCCATCGCCGGGCCGGATATTCGCCGCACGCTCTGGTTCTGCCTGCCCGTCGGCCCACTGATCGTGCTTACCGCCGATATTATCTCCCGTGTCGTCGTTGCTCCCTCCGAGCTGCCCTTGGGCGTGCTCACCGCGCTATGCGGCGCGCCGGTGCTGATTGCGGTGGTGCGGGCCAAGCGCCTGCCGATGCTCTAACGCACTCTCTTTGGTTATCTGATGCTATGAAAATGACGGCAAAACAGTCGATGAGCGGTGTGGTACTGCCCCGCACATCCACCGCTTATCAAGAAGAGCCGAGCGCCCAGGCGGTGGCTGCCCCGCAGGGCTACTGGCGCGCTGCGCTGCCCCGTTATGGGGTGAGCGTGCTGCTGGAAAAGCGCGCTGTGGCGGTGAATATCGGGTTGAGTGCCGCACTGATGGCCGCTTGCGTGCTCTATTTAAGCCTGGGCAGCGTAACGCTTTCTCCCAATGCGGTGGTGGCTTCCTTGCTGGGGCAAGGCGATAGAATGACCGCGTTTATGGTGCAGCAGCTGCGCCTACCTCGCCTGATCGCTGCCTGTTTCACTGGGGCTGCGTTTGCGCTGGCCGGGGTATTAATGCAAACCCTGGCCCGTAACCGCTTGGCGACCCCCGGCATCATCGGTATCGATAACGGTGCCACCGCCTTTGCGGTGGCCTCGATTGTTGGCTTGGGGGTAGGCATCGCCCCGCCCGCCATGGCGCTGGCGGGGGCGACCACCGCCGCCGTGCTCACTTTTGGCTTGGCCGCAGGCAGCGGCACCCAGGGCTACCGCTTTATCGTGGCGGGCATCGGCGTGGGCGCTGTTTTTGGCGCGGTCACGCAGCTGATGTTGGCGCGGGTAGCGATTGATACCGCCAACGCCGCCTACCCCTGGACCGTCGGCTCCCTCAATGCCCGCCCGGCAAGCGCGGTACAGCTATTGGGTATTGGCTTGGCGCTTGGGCTAGTGGCCGCGCTGGCGCTGGCCCGCTCGCTCACGCTGCTGCGCTTTAAGGATGCCATCGCCAGTGGCTTGGGCACCGCTGTGAAAGCGCGGCGGCTGCAGGTGCTGTTACTTTCAGTGGTGC
>NZ_JAMZBE010000192.1:0-5581 GCF_024158645.1 Halomonas sp. 707B3 | reverse complement strand
CTTCTACTTCAATATCCAAGCCCGCCTCTTGGCAGGCTTGTAACAAACGCGCCGCCTGGGCCGCGATTTCCGGGCCGATACCATCACCGGGCAGCAGTAACACTTTATGAGTCATGCTCAATCCTTAGCACTGATAATTGAATACTTACGCAGGCTGGCGGAACAGCCACGGGCGCTGCTGGCGGTGCTTCTCTTCAAAGCTACGAATGGCATCTTCGTCTTGCAGGGTGATGCCAATATCGTCCAAGCCATTCAGCAGGCAGTGCTTGCGGAATGCATCCACCTCAAACTCCAGAATCTCACCCCCTGGGGTAATCACCCGCTGATGCTCCAGATCCACGTCGAGCTGATAGCCTTCGTTGGCGTCCACTTCCGCAAACAAGCGGTCGACTTCCTCTTCCGCCAGCGTGATCAGCAGAATGCCGTTTTTAAATGCGTTGTTGTAGAAAATATCGGCAAAGCTAGGGGCAACCACCACCTTGAAGCCGAAATCTTCCAGCGCCCAGGGGGCGTGCTCGCGGGAACTACCGCA
Organism: Halomonas sp. 707B3; assembly: GCF_024158645.1. Taxonomy (NCBI): domain Bacteria; kingdom Pseudomonadati; phylum Pseudomonadota; class Gammaproteobacteria; order Oceanospirillales; family Halomonadaceae; genus Halomonas; species Halomonas sp. 707B3. The sequence continues at coordinate 5,049 of NZ_JAMZBE010000192.1, read as the reverse complement.
GCCGAAATTACGGCGCGCCAGCAGCACCTCAGCGCCCTGGTAGCGCGGCTGGTTCAATACGAATTCAGGATTCAGCGGGCGCTGGGAGCAGTCCTGGCCCGGCTGGCCTTCATCTAAATAGCGCAGCTCGTCAAACAGGTTTACGCCAAAACCGGTGCGCTTAATGGACTTCAAAAACTGCTTGGGAATGATCAGGTCGGTGTCGACGTTAGCGCGATCTAACGGCGCGACCACGCCTTCAAAACGTTCGAACTTTTTCATGGCTTAGGCCTCCTGCGCGTGAGTGGCGTCGTTAGCGGGTAAGGTACGTACATCGACAAAGTGGCCAGCAATCGCCGCCGCCGCTGCCATAGCAGGACTCACCAAGTGAGTACGACCGCCATAACCCTGGCGACCCTCAAAGTTACGGTTAGAGGTAGACGCACAGTGCTCGCCCGCGCCCAGCTTGTCGGCGTTCATGGCCAAACACATGGAGCAGCCCGGCTCGCGCCACTCAAAGCCCGCCTCAATGAAGATTTTGTCCAGTCCTTCCGCCTCCGCTTGACGTTTCACCAAGCCAGAGCCCGGCACCACCATGGCGAGTTTGATGGAATCAGCCACCTTATTGCCCTTGGCCACTTTTGCCGCTTCACGCAGGTCTTCAATACGCGAGTTGGTGCAGGAGCCGATAAAGACTTTATCCAACTTGATGTCGGTGATTTTCTGGTTCGCCTGCAAGCCCATGTACTCCAACGCGCGGGCGTGGCTGCGCTGAACGGTTTCATCCAGAGCCGCTTGCGGGTCGGGCACTTGGCCTGAAATACCGGTGACCATTTCCGGGCTGGTGCCCCAGCTCACCTGCGGCTCAATCTCTTCCGCTTTTAGCGTGACCACTTTATCGAAGTGGGCATCCGCATCCGATACCAGGTTGCGCCAATCCGCCACCGCGGCTTCCCACTGCGCTTCCGTTGGCGCGAAGGGGCGCTTGGCGAGGTAATCGATAGTGGTATCGTCCACCGCGATCAGGCCCACGCGAGCGCCCGCTTCAATGGCCATGTTGCACACCGTCATGCGGCCTTCCATAGAGAGCGACTCAATGGCGCTACCCGCGAATTCGATGGCGTAACCCGTGCCGCCTGCGGTGCCGATCTTGCCGATAATCGCCAGCACCACGTCTTTCGCCGTCACGCCAAGACCAAGCTCGCCTTCAACGCGCACCTGCATGTTCTTCATCTTCTGCGCCAGCAGGCACTGGGTGGCCAATACGTGCTCCACTTCGGAGGTGCCGATACCGTGAGCCAACGCGCCAAACGCGCCGTGGGTGGCGGTGTGGGAGTCGCCGCATACCACGGTCATGCCTGGCAGTGTGGCACCCTGCTCAGGGCCAACCACGTGCACGATGCCCTGGCGCGGGTCGTTGATTTTGAACTCTTCGATACCGTACTCGACGCAGTTATCGTCCAGAGTTTGCACCTGAATAAGCGACACCGGGTCTTTAATACCGCTATTGCCCTCGGCGCGCTCTTTCAGCGTGGTGGGAACGTTGTGATCCGGCGTTGCCAGGTTGGCATCCAAACGCCAGGGCTTACGCTTCGCCAAACGCAGGCCTTCAAACGCCTGGGGCGAGGTCACTTCGTGAAGCAGCTGGCGGTCGATGTAAATCAGCGCCGTACCGTCATCGCGCTGTTTCACCAAGTGCTGGTTCCAGAGTTTGTCGTAAAGCGTTTGACCTGACATATGGCTCTCCTGGGCGGTGCCCTGCTAGTTCGGTGTGACAGCCTCTGCGTGCTGCTTAAATTGCGATGAACAGGAGTGTTACGCGACTCGCCCATAAAAGCAATTCATGTTATTCATACTTTAGATTCCAAACAGGAATAGATACTCCCGGAGTGGCACGTGGATACCCAAAGCCTGCAAGCCTTTCTCGCCGTGGCAGAAACCCAAAGCTTTTCTCGCGCTGCCGAACAGTTACACCTTACTCAGCCTGCGGTGAGCAAACGCATCGCTACGCTGGAAGATTTACTGGGCACGCGGCTGTTTGACCGTATTGGAAGACGCATTGCGCTAACCGAGGCAGGCAACGTGCTACTGCCCAAAGCGCAGCGCATTCTGTTTACAGTAGAAGATAGCCGCCGAGCGCTGGCCAATCTCTCTGGCCAAGTGGGCGGCAAACTGACGCTCGCCACCAGCCACCATATTGGTTTGCACCGGCTGCCGCCGCTATTGAAGCAGTACACCCAGCGCCACCCAGAAGTCGCGTTAGACCTGCACTTTTTAGATTCCGAACTGGCCTACCAGGGCGTAATGGATGGCACGCTGGAAATGGCCATCGTCACCCTTGCCCCCCACCCCGTTGAACAACTGCAGGTCGTGGAGCTATGGCGTGACCGGCTGTGCTTTGTGTGCGCCAAGGACCACCCGCTGGCCCAACGCAGCCGTGCTGATGACAAGCCCCTGAGCTTGGCGGAACTGTGTGAAGTGAACTGCATATTGCCGGGGGCCAAAACCTTTACCCGAACGCTGATTGGCCAGCGCTTTGAAGAAGTAGGCCTTAACCTGCCCGTGAGCATGTCCACCAACTACCTTGAAACGCTCAAAATGATGTGTGGCGTTGGTTTAGGGTGGAGCCTGTTACCCGAAAAAATGCTCGACAGCGAGCTAGTAGCGCTACCCGTAGACACCGCTCCCATCCATCGTCCGTTGGGCTATCTAGTACATAACAACCGCACGCTCTCTAATGCTGCCCGCAAAATGATTGAGCAATTGGAAGCAAATCGCGAAACATAAAGTTACAAAAAAAGCTTACCTTCACTCTGATTGCCTCATTATTTCTCCTCAAAATCGCTTCCAAATAGCTAATTTCTTGAGCTGTCTCATTGAAACCTAGCACTACCCCAACTTAGCATAAAATCTATTTTTTATTCCTAATCAAAAACATAAGGGGATTTTTCGTTGCAAGCAGATGAGGCCTCTCACCCCTTTAGCTGACAATATTACTCTTCAAGTTCATGTTTTAGTCCAATTTTTACTTAAAGATACTTCTATACACTAGGAAGATACATTTGATTACAAATCTACTTTCATTAGCTTCCAGGGTAGGAGTATCACCATGCAGAATCGCCCTAGCTCCTTACTGCCGATTTGCCTGCTCGCCTGCCTCACCACCAGCGCGGCTTATGGGCAAACCACTACCGACGCGCAACGCGAAGCACTGGTTATCCAGGCACGTCAGGGAGCTTTAGATACATCCATCGATGGCTTAAAGACACTCTATCACCAAACACGCGACAACCGCGTGCGTGAAGACTTAGTCGCCCTGCTCGTGCGTGCCTCCCGAAATCAGGAAGCGCTGGCCGTTTGCACCTGGTGCCAAATTGAGGATTACAGCGATTCTGAGCTTGCCAACCTAGCCGGAGCTGCTCGTAGCGCGGGTGACTTTGACCAAGCGTTAGAGATGTTTCGAGCGCTCACCTACCGTGACCCCTCCAATGCACAAGGCTGGCTAGGTCAAGCACTGGTCCACACCGATATGGGTAGTTACACCCTGGCACAGATCGCCCTGGAGCAGTACAACCAGGTAGCTGGCACCACAACCGCCGGCCTTGAAGCCAAGGGCTACCTAGCCGCGCGAACCACCAACGCTATGCAAGAGCTAGATGCCCGCCAAGCACTGGTCACGCAAGACCCCAGCAACACAGGCGAACTGCAAGCGCTTTACCGGTTGGCGGTAGGCCTTGGAGCCAGCACCGCGGCACGGCGCATTATGCAGTCCAACCCGGATGTGTTTAGCGAAAGTGACCGCCTCTGGCTCACTTATTATGAAGGGGTTACCGATATTCGCTTGGGCATTCATACAGATGAGCCCTCCAGAACGGCCAACGGTTTGGAGCAACTGAATGTCGTGCTACGTAACCCGGACGCCCCCCAAGAGCTGATTACCGTAGCCGAATACGACAAGGTAGTTGCCCTGGCTGAATTAAGGCGCTTTTCCGAAGCGGAGGCCCTGGCGGTTAGGCTTGAAAACCAGCACGGCCAGTTGCCCAGTTACGTTACCCGCGCTAGAGCCCATGCGCTCAACGGCATGGGCCGCCCACACGAAGCCATCGCGCTCTATGAAGGCCTGATTCGGCAATTCCCTGAACAGGCCACCAACCCGGACGACCCGCTTAACGAAGGGCTGTTCTATAGCTACACCGATGCTCAGCGCTTCCGCGATGCCGACAAACTATTGCAGTCATGGCGCGCCAGCGAGCCCGAGCAGCGGCTGGATTTCACCCGCACCGTACGTATCGAAAACCCCAACTACCAGAAAGTGCTGCTACTGGAAGTATTGCTAGAGGCCTGGCGTGGCCGCCCTGAAGAGGCCACTGAGCAATTAGAGGCCTATCAGGCGCAAGCGCCTGCCGAACCCTATTTATGGGTCGTGAAAGGCGATATTGAGCGCGATAGAGGCTTGCCAAGAAAGGCCGAGGAGTCGTTCTTGCAAGCCATCCCGCTACTGCCACCCGACCGTAAGGAAGTGGCTGAACACGGCATCTTGCTCTCCCGCTTACAGCGCGGCCAATGGCGCGGCACCACCGATGAGGTTGCACGTGAGCTGGTTGAAGCCCGGCCCAGCGCCACGCGGGACGATATGGCCAGAGAGTGGCGTGAAATGCGCGCCCCTCAGCTGAGCAGCACGTTCGAGCGTAGTAAAGGCCAAGGGAGCGGCACCCAAGCCTCTCGCGAATGGCGCTATGAAGTGCTCTTGGAAGGCCCGCGTAACAGCAGTGGCTCTCGCCCTTTCGCACAGCGCATTGGCCAGTACGGTGAGTTTGAAGATGAAGACCTCTATGCCTCGTACAACATAGCGGGCTACGAATGGAACCTGTACCCCGCAACGGTCACCCTGGCAGCGGGCCACGGTTCACAGCTGAACGAAGATTTTCTTGCGCTGGCCGAACTGAAGTACGCCCACAACGACCACGTCACAACTGAATCGCCCCGGATATTCTAGACACCCGTTAGGCTCTTAAAGTAACGCCTTTCATACTCAACCGGTGACAAGTTATCACTTGTGCTGTGTCGGCG
>NZ_JAMZBE010000191.1:0-5792 GCF_024158645.1 Halomonas sp. 707B3 | reverse complement strand
TTGTTCATATGTCCGGGGAACCAGCCGAGCATGGGTTTCTCCTACAAGCGCAAAAATACAAGCATAAAAAAGCGGGCGACCATTCTAGCAGATGGTGCCCGCCTTGCCGTGCTTCCTTTCAGGGGTTACTCGTCAGGGTGAAACTCTAACGAGACCGAGTTGATGCAGTAGCGCAAGCCGGTGGTGTCTGGCGGTCCATCGGGAAATACGTGGCCTAGGTGGGCATCGCAGTGGGAACACACCACTTCGGTACGAATCATGCCGTGGGTGGTGTCGCGGTTCTCTTCTACGCTGCGGGCACCTAACGGGCGGTCAAAGCTTGGCCAACCGCAGCCCGCATCGAATTTGTGCTCGTTTTCAAATAGCGGCGCGTGGCAGCAAACACAGTGATAGATACCTTGGGCATCGCTCACTTGGTAGTCACCGGTAAACGGCCGTTCGGTGCCTTTCTCCCGTGCAACCCGGTACTGCTCTGGGGTGAGCTGCTTGCGCCATTCGTCGGGGGATTTTTCTATTTTCGCCATGGGGGTCTCCTCTCCCTCTGGTTACCGTTAATCAGAGGCTTACTTGGCAGACTAGCCTATCACCGTTAGGCCGTCTTATGGCTAATGACAATAGGCTGCCTGCCCAAGTTCAGCATGTGCGGAAGTGGCAAAATCCGCCAGTGGGCTTTATACGCTCGCAGCACCGCCGTTGCTGCGAGGGTCGTGAGCGCTCTCAATCAGCCCGTCTGGGTGGCGCACAATGCCGCCTGCGTGGCCCATGGTGTCGCTGAAGGCCTCGGGCAGTACTTCTACGTCGTGGCCTGCGGTGGCAAGTGCGCTCACTAAGCGGTCATCAAAGCGCTCTTCTAACTTCAGGTTGGTGCTGGACTCTCCCCAGGTGCGGCCTAATAGCCAGCGCGGTGCGGTGACTGCCTGCTGCAGCGGCATGCCGTGTAGCGCGTAGCGGGAGAACACCGCTGCCTGGGTTTGTGGCTGGCCTTCGCCGCCCATGGTGCCGTACACCATGGTGCGACCATCGTTAAACAGCGCCAGCGCCGGGTTAAGCGTATGGAAGGGTTTGCGACCAGGGGCTAAGCCGCGTAAATCGTCTGGGTTGAGAGAAAAGCTAATGCCGCGGTTTTGCCACAGCACGCCGCTTTCAGGCAGCACCACGCCGCTACCAAACTCCCAGTAGATGCTCTGAATAAAGCTCACCGAGCGGCCTTCGCTGTCGATAGTGCCCATCCAAATAGTATCGCCGGGCGCGGGTTCATAGGGCCAAGGCAGCGCCTGGGCAGGGTTAATTTCGGCGGCTTCTGCACCAATGCGCTCTTCGCTGAGCAGTTCTTGCAGCGGCGTGGGCACTCGGTGTGGGTCGGTGACGTAGCGGTCGCGCAGCATAAAGGCGCGTTTGGTGGCTTCAATTAACCCGTGCAGGTGGTCAAAGCCGTTGGGCTCGGCGGCTTTAATGCGCTCGTAAATGCCCAAAATCATCAGCGACGCCATGCCTTGCGTCGGTGCGGGCAGGTTATACAGCGTAGCGTCATTGAGTTGTACGTGCAGCGGTGTGACTTGCTGAGCGCGGTAAGCGTGAAAATCGTCTAGGCGCAGCGGGCTGCCTAGAGCCTCTAAATCCTTCGCCATGCTGGCGGCAAGCTCGCCACGGTAGAAATCATCCAGCCCGGCACTGGCCAAGCGCTTTAACGTATTGGCCAAGCGCGGCTGGCGCAGGCGCTCGCCTTCACGGGGAACTTGGCCGTTAAGCAGCAGCGCATCGCTAAAGCCGGGGCTTTGGCTCAGGCGTTCCAGGTGTTTGGCGGTGAGCGTTTCCTGGCTTTGAGAAACAGCAATGCCCTCATCGGCATGGCGAATGGCATCGGCCAGCAGCGTGGGCAGCGGCAGTGCTTTACCCCAGCCTGCCGCTACGTTGAGCGCTTCCTGCCAGCCGCTAGTAGTGCCCGCCATGGTAAGCGCGGCTTTTGGCCCACGTTCAGGGATCTGCGACTCGCCTGCGTAAAAATCACGGTTGGCGAGTTGGGCGGCAGGGCCGCAGGCGTCGATGGCCACTGGTGCTTTGCCTGGCTCGTGAATCAGCCAAAAGCCATCGCCCCCCAAGGCATTCATATGCGGGTAGACCACGGCGATGGCCGCCGCCGCGGCGACCATGGCTTCGACGGCATTGCCGCCTTGCTTTAATACATCGCGACCGGCGCTCGCGGCAAGGTGGTGCGGCGCGACACAGCTGCCGCCGTAACTACGTTGGGTATGGAGCATTGAAAAGTCCTTTGTTATTGGTTGTGGTTACCAGCCAATGGCGTTAGGCAGCCACGTGGCAATGCTTGGAAAGATAAACACCAGCGCCACGGCTAAAAACTGTAGCCCGATAAACGGCAGCGCCCCTTTGTAGATATCTAGGGTGGAGACTTCTTTAGGCGCCACGCCTTTCAAGAAAAACAGCGACCAGCCAAACGGTGGAGTAAGAAACGACGTTTGTAGCACCAGCCCCACCAAAATGCCCAGCCACACCATATCCACGCCCATCTGCACGAAGAAGGGTAAAAAGAGCGGCAGGGCGATATAGCTAATCTCAATCCACTCCAGGAAAAAGCCAAGTACAAACATCAGCAGCAGCATGAACAGCAGGGCGCTGACTTCTCCACCGGGCACCCACTCAAACATCCGTGCGACCAAGTGCTCGCCGCCCAAGCCCCGGAACGCGAGGCCGAACACCTGAGCGCTGATCAAAATAAAGAACACCATGGCGGAGATCACCAAGGTGGCTTTGGCCACTTCGCTCAACAGCGATACGGTTAAGCGTCCCGAGCAGGCAACAAACACAAGCGCCCCCAGCGCGCCCATTGCGGCGGCTTCGGTTGGGGCGGCAATACCGCCAATGATGGAACCCAAGACCGCGAATACTAGCCCTACCGGTGGGCCGACCACGGTGACCACTTTATACAGCAGCCGTTTCTTGCTGAGCTGGGCCCGCTCTTCAGCGGGAATGGGCGGCATCATGCCAGGGTAGAGTTGGGCTACCACTAAAATTGCCACGATGTAGATGCCTGCCAGCGCCAAGCCAGGCACCATCGCGGCGGCAAACATAGTACCAACAGATTCGCCGAGGATTTCTGCTAAGAGAATCAGTACCAAACTAGGAGGGATAATTTGCCCCAGCGTACCTGATGCGCAGATCATGCCGGTGGCCAAGGTTTTGGGATAGCCGCGGCGCAGCAAGGTAGGCAGGGTGAGCAGGCCAAGTGTGACGATGGTGGCACCCACGATACCGGTGGCCGCTCCTAACAGTACACCCACGAAAATAATCGCCACGCCCATACCGCCGGAAATCCCGCCGAACAGGTGGCCAATCACATCGATTAACTCTTCGGCCAGTTTCGACTTCTCTAGCATGACCCCCATAAATACGAATAGCGGTATCGCCATAAAGGTGTAGTTCGTCACTACCCCATAAATGCGTGACGGCAACAGGTTGAACAGCATTGGGCCAAAGCCCAAATAGCCAAACACAAAGGCGGTGACGGCAATACTGATGGCCACCGGTATACCAATGATCAGCAGCACAAAAAAGGCGGCGATCATACCGATCGCGAGCCACTCATTAGGAGACATGCGTTATTCACCTCGGCTTGGAAGGGCAAACCCTTGGCGCAGCGCGTGGGCCAAGCCCTGCATTGCCAATAAGAGAAAGCCAAAGGGGATCAGGGCTTTGAGCACCCAGCGAAGCGGTAGGCCGCCAGGGTTGGGGGAAGCTTCGTTACGTAGGTAGGACTGTTCCACCCAGGGCAGCGTGAGCCAAGCGATATACAGCCCCATGGCGAGCAGCAGCAGGCCACCAATCACTTCAATTACCCGCTGTAGCGCCACTGGGAAGCGCTCATAAAACACATCGACCCGCACCTGTTCGCCCATAAACAGCAGATACGACATACCAAACAGAGCAATGGGGGAGATTAAGTGCCACTGCAGCTCTTGAAGCCATACGGCACCAATGCTGAAAAAGTAGCGCATCACCACATCGCCTGCGACCAGGGCCACTAGTACCACGCAGGTCCAAGCGGCGATCCAGCCAAACAGCCGGACCACCGCCTCGATCCCGTGGACAACACGTTCCACGGCTTGCATATCACACCCCGATAATGTCGTTTAACCAAGCACGTTCGCTGGCGCCTGCCCAGCGGTCATGGTTGGCCTTAAAGGCCATGTAGCTATCGTGTACTTTGCGCACCAGTGGATCGGCGTTGGCTTCTGTGGCCAGTGTGTCCATGGTGGCTTCGCGCAGGGCGCTCACTACGGGTTCCGGCAGCATGCTGGCGGTCACGCCGTGGTTATCAACAAGGTCGGTCATTGCTTCGCCGTTCACCGCTTCTGACCACGTCACGCTTTCCAGACAGGCTGCCATACAGGCGCTCTTCACGATCATCTTCAGGTCATCAGGCAGTTCGTCCCAGTGCTGCTTGGAAATCAGCAGCTCGCCGGTGGTGGAAGGTTCGTGCCAGCCGGTGGTGTGGTAGAACTTGGCCGCATTTTGCAGCCCCATGCGGCGGTCCTGGTAAGGGCCAACGAATTCAGCGGCGTCAATCACGCCACGCTCCAGCGCTGGGAAAATTTCACCGCCGGGCAGTACACGGGCATCGACCCCCAGCGCTGAGTACACCTTGCCTGCCAGGCCGGGTACGCGCATGCGCAGGCCGTTCAATTGGCCGATGTCTTCAATCGGCTCGCGGAACCAGCCGGTCATCTGCACGCCGGTGTTGTTGAGCGGCAGAGCGATCATGCCGTAGGGCGCGTAGACCTCTTCCCATAGCTCCAAGCCGCCGCCGTGGTACAGCCAGGCCATGTGGCCCATAAAACTCATACCGAAGGGCACGGTGGTGAAGTACTGGGCAGCGAACGTAGTGCCCGACCAGAAGTAGCTGTTGGCCGCGTTCATTTGAATCGTGCCGCTTTGCACCGCCTCGAACCCTTCCAATGCAGGAATCAGTTCACCCGCAGAAAAGTGCTGAATGTTTAAACGCCCGCCAGACATGGCGTTAATTTTGGCAATCACATCGGTGGGGCTGCCGGGGCCTTCTACATAGAAAGGTGAGCCGGGGCTGTAGGCGTTGGTCATGCGCCAGTTAAACCGTTCGGAAGACTGGGCTTTCGCAATAGAGGGTGCGCCCAGCACCAAGCCAGCGGTGGAGGTGAGCGCAGCGGTGGTGAGGAATTTGCGACGGGTAAAGGACATAAGGCACCTCAAGCAGTCAGGAGTAAACGAGGGTTAGCAAATAAGACACGTCGTTTGTTCACTAACGAAGTTGCAAGGGGCGTGCCAAAAAATCGATTTTATTCAAAATGAAAGATTTTTAGCGGTTTGTCGTTACTTTAGAGAGGGGATTACCTAACCGCAGCTGACATTGGAAAAAGCCGATGCACCGCAATGATGCGAGATAGAGGTGAAAAAAGCAGCGCCCGGCACTATGATTGCGCACGCAAGGCGCGCGATGATAAATCCTCAAATCGTCATCCAATCAACGTTTTGATATCAGAGTGCTTGACAGCTAGATGAGGTCTGGGTAACATACGCGCCACCTCGACGAGGCAATGAAACGTCCCATTCGTCTAGTGGTCTAGGACACCGCCCTTTCACGGCGGTAACAAGGGTTCGAACCCCTTATGGGACGCCACTTAAATCGTTAAGGTATCGGAGTTGCGGGAATAGCTCAGTGGTAGAGCATCGCCTTGCCAAGGCGAGGGTCGAGAGTTCGAATCTCTTTTCCCGCTCCAGCACGTCCCATTCGTCTAGTGGTC
>NZ_JAMZBE010000190.1:0-5829 GCF_024158645.1 Halomonas sp. 707B3 | reverse complement strand
GCCTTCCACAATCGGGCTATCAGAGGCGTTGCCGGTGAGATAAGTGGTGCCCACAAATCCTGTGGCGGTCCATTCCGGCGTTAACGCGTAGCTAAGCGTTGCGTTAATGCCTGCCCGCCAGTAACCGCCATCAGGTGTGTAAGCCGCTATGCCGCTGCGGGCGCTGTCTTGTGCCGAGACGCCAAAGAACGATTCTGTCCATTTTTCATTGGAGTAGCTCACACTCGGTGTCAGAGTGAAGAGCGTGCGTTCGCTCATGGGCAGGCGCAGGGCTGCTTCACCTGTGAAGTTAGCGCCTTCGACATCCCCCGTCACCGCCGTACTGCCCGCGACGCTGTAACGCCAAAGGCCTTGTTGATAGCTCAAGCGCAGGCCAAGAGTGGCACCGCCATCGACTTTCTCAAAGCGGCTGATGTCGCCTTCGTTATCGCGCCCGAAGGTATAGCCGATAAACGGAGAAGCGGTCCAGTTGCCCTGGCGAATTGCGTGCCAAGCAATACCGTCGCGCAGGTTGATGGAGAGCTGGTCGCCGTAGGTAAGATTGAGCACTGGCAGCGCTTGGATATCGTAATCGTCGCTACCCAGGTAATCAGGGGCGTAGGTGGCGCCAGCACCAAAGGTGCCTTCCCAGTTATCAGCTAACGCTGGTGTGGCCAAGGCGATGCCCAGCGCAGCCGCTAGCCAGGGGGCGAGGCGTTTTGCCGTGGTGGTTGTCAAAGGGGAGTGGCTCGTCGTCACGGGTATGTCCTGATAAGTTACAAACGTGCATGATTGTATGTTTTTGATTGAAGCAACTGCAAGGTGTCGTGTGTTTATCCGCCGATAAAGCAAAAACTTTTAGCGTTTCATATCCTATGTTAGATAACTCAACGGCTATAGGGCGCACTGTGTGCACATAACGCAGGGACGGCGTTACAAGGAAGTGCAAGCAGGGAGTGCTTGCGGCGCACAAGGAAGCATGAACAGGAAGTTCGTGAAGTAGGATTATGGAGGACCTGATGAAACCCCGGCCAGCAGTGGCCGGGGTTTTTTTATGGGCAAGCGGAGCACTCTCTGCTGCGTTGACAAGGGCCATTAACAGGCGTGGTGATAGAACAGGGCGCTTAGCTGGCTCATGGGGGCCGATACCGACGTTTGGCAACTTAAACAGCGCAGCACCACGCTGTCTTTACCGGTGCCTTCAAAACGAAACCGATTTAAGTATGGTGTGGTGGCTGATTCTGCATTACCGCAGTGGCGGCACATAATATCCACACCATGGACTGTCGAGCTAATCATGATATGTCGCACGCTGACCTCCTACCGCTAGGGGGTGAATGGGTTCAGGCGTGGTAACGTCCGTGTAGAAATGCATCACTATGGGTGCCAAAAAAGTATAGGCAGCAACCTAGCAGAGCGCTACAAAAAGCATCCCTGGGTGGTGTTTTCCCTTGAAAATGCACAGACCAAAAAAATTAATCAAAGTGCTGCTATTTCTATCTCAGGTTAATGTATTTGACACATATAAGGTTCAAGGTAGGCAGTAACACAAGGAGAGGTGTTAAGGAGCAGGAGCAAGCACGGAACGCTTGCAAGACCAGGGATGCACGAACAGGAGGTTCGTGAAGAAGGATTACGGAGGAGTTACTACTACCCCGGCCAAGCATGGCCGGGGTTTTTTTATGCCGTTTAAGCGGAGGCTTCTTCGTCGCTTTCGGGCTTGGCGCTGCCTTGGTGGGCAAGCGGGCTGGCTTGGTCTAAACGGGGATGGTTATCCAAGAACTCCCGTTTGAGATCCGGCACGGCATCCAGCGCTTGAATGGTGTGGTGCAGCGCATGAATAGCGGCCAGCACGTCCTGAGTATTGCCGGTTTCCGAAATGGTGTGCATGTTGCGGATCGGGAAACCCATGGAGGTTGCTGCGCTATCAATGGAGGCCAGCACGCCCGCCATGCCGTCGGTGCCGGTATCTACACCCACAATGTCTCGCTGCATGGGGATGTCCTGCGTTTTCGCGGCGCTGGCGATGATGCGGTTGAGCTGCTCGCTGGCAATAGAACCCACCGACAGCGTAAAGCCTTTGCCCATCTCCAGCGATTGCATGCGCTTGTCGCCAATGCCAGGGGCGGCGACGTAGTCGTGATTTACATCCACGCCAATCAGCGCATCGGGCTTGAGTTCACCGGCCAGCACGCGGCTGCCGAAGCGGCCAATCTCTTCGTAGCTGGCAATGGCAAACATCACCCGCACTTTTTCGGTACCGCCCGCTTCGGCGATCAAGCGCGCGACTTCCGCCGTCACAAAGCATCCCAGGCCGTTATCCAGATACGCGCCGTAGAAGGTGTTCGGGCTAAAGCCAGGGCGAATGGGGCGGTTGAAGATAATCGAATCGCCCGGGCGCACGCCCAGGTTCAGCACCTGCTGCTTCTTGTTCTCGCCGTGAATCTGCAGGTCGAGATAGATCTGCTCTTTCTTAATGCCTTTGCTGCCATCGCGCTGGGCGGGGTCAGAAAAGTGGATAGCACCAAGCGCTTCCACCGTGCCGCCTTCAATGCTGCGGTAGCTGCCGGGGGCTTCCGGGTCTTCGCTGAACAGCGTGACTTCATGGCCGATCAATACGCCGGGCAGGAAGGAGTCGGTGTTAATCCAAATCTTGCCATCTTCACCAATCGAGCGAACCTGCATGCGGATTTTGTCCGCATGGCCGATGATCATCAGCTTGAACATATCATCGCGGCCTGGGTGGGTATCCAGCACCACGCCCGCATTGCCTTTAAACTGGTGCAAATGCCAGTCGCTGGGAGCGAAGCTCTCGAAGTAGGGCTTCAGCACGCCGTAGGTCATCGCGCCTTCCAGGCCAACAGGGCTGGGGGCCGCCAAAATATCGCGCATCAGTTTGAACTGCGCGTCGGGCATCGGTTGCGTCCAGGGTTTTGCAGTATCGCTCATCGTGCTTACTCGCTTATGACGGTGGTGAAACGTGAGAGTTAGTCTGCCAGATTCCGAGCACTAATGCGCTGCTTCCACATGCCACGTTTAGCCGATAGTACGGCGCTGGTTTCCGCGTATGATGGAAGATAGCTGGCTATCCATTGAAGCCACACTACCACAACAAAAATAGTGACGACGAGGGAGTGTCCATGCCTACTGCAAGCGTTCAGGCCCAGCGCTTTAAAGTGCTGTTGGCGGGGGTATTTAGCCAAATTTTATGTATCGGCATTGCGCGGTTTGCCTATACGCCGCTACTGCCGGTGATGCAGCAGCAGAGCTGGATTAGCGACGCCGATGGCGGCTGGCTAGCGGCGTTGAACTACGCAGGCTATATGCTAGGAGCGGTGCTGGCGGCCTCTATTCGCACGATTTATCTCAAAGACACGCTGTTTCGCATTGGCTTAGTGCTGGCCGTATTAACCACCGCCGGTATGGCGCTGACCGAACACTTTTGGGTATGGGCGGGGCTGCGCTTTTTGGCGGGGCTCTCCAGCAGTGGCTCGATGCTGTTGGCGTCAGGGCTGATTTTGCACTGGCTGATTCAACACCGTCAGCGGGGCGAACTGGGCATCCACTTTGCAGGCGTTGGCATTGGCATTGTGGTGGCGGCTTTAGCGGTAGAACTGATGCTGGCGCTGGCAATGAACTGGCAAGCGCAGTGGTGGGGCTTTAGCGCGTTGGGGGCGGTGCTGCTGGTGCCTGCCTGGTGCTGGTTACCGCGCCCGGTGAAACCGGTGGTAGGCAGCGCTGCCAGTCATCAAGCACCTGCAACGCCGCCTAGCCGCACCTTTATGCGTCTTATGCTGCCTGCCTACTTTTGTGCGGGCTATGGCTATGTGATCAGCGCAACGTTTTTGGTCGCGATTGTGGAGCGCGAACCGCTGCTGGCTGGGGCCGGGAACTGGGCCTTTGCGTTGGTGGGGCTGGCCGCAGCACCCGCCGTGATGCTGTGGGATTTAATCGCGCGGCGGATTGGTTACTTAGGCGCGCTGATTGTGGCCATGCTGGTGCAGGTAGTAGGCATTGTGCTGCCTGCGATCAGCCCAACGTTACCGGGCGTGTTGATTAGCGCAGTGCTCTACGGCGGCACGTTCCTGGGCTGCGTCAGTTTAGTGCTGACCATGGCGGGTAGGCTGTACCCCGCCAGCCCCGCCCGCTTGATGGGACAAATGACGTTGGCCTACGGCGCAGCGCAGATTGTGGCCCCTGCGCTCACCGGCATGCTCGCGGAAGCCTCTGGTCATTATTATGTGGGCCTATGGCTGGCTGGTGGCTTTGTAGGGGCCGGGGCGCTGCTGTTGGCGTGGTTGCGCAGAGTGGATCAAACCGCCCAGCGGCTAGATGCCGAGGCAAAAGCAAGCTATGCCACGCCGTGATACGTGGGCTTTCGCAGCAAAATCCACTAGGATAGGCGCTTTTTTCTGACAGGGTGGAAGGTCATGGCGTCTTCTGGGCAACCTCGCATTCAGTGGCTAGGCCGCTGGGGCTTTATGTTGGCAGCCACCGGCTCGGCGGTGGGGCTAGGCAATATCTGGAAATTCCCTTATATCACTGGGGAGTATGGCGGTGGTGCCTTCGTACTGGTCTATTTAGCGTGCATCTTAGCGGTGGGCGTACCGGTAATGATGACCGAAATTGCGTTTGGTCGCCGGGGGCGTGGTAGCCCCATTGATGCTATTTGCCGTGTAGTGAATGAGTCTGGCCGCTCCTCTATGTGGTCGCTGATTGGCTGGATGGCCATGCTGTGTGGCTTTATGGTGCTATCGTTTTACGTCGTGGTGGCCGGCTGGTCCTTCTCCTATTTATGGAAAATGCTCACCGGCGGCTTGGCGGGCACCAGTGTGGACGAGATGGCGGCCGTGTTTGGTGCCAATAACGCTAACCCCATCACGCTGGGTGGCTGGAGTACCCTGGTCACGCTGCTGACCATGATCATTGTCGGCAAAGGCGTTCAGGAAGGCATCGAGAAAAGCGTTAGCTGGATGATGCCGGGGCTGGTGCTCATGCTGATGTTGTTGATTGGATTCGGCATGTTTTCCGGCGGTTTCGGCGACGCGGTTGATTTCCTGTTCTCCTTTAAGGCGGGCAGCCTCTCTAGTGAAGGGATGCTGGCGGCCTTGGGCCACGCTTTCTTTACGCTCTCATTGGCATCGGGTGCCATCCTGACTTACGGCAGCTACCTGCCTAAAGGTGCCTCCATTGGCCGCACGACGCTGAGCGTGGCCGTGGCGGATACCGTGGTGGCGCTGATGGCAGGGTTAGCAATTTTTCCGGTGATTTTTGCCAACGGCATGGACCCTGGTGAAGGCCCAGGGTTACTGTTTATGAGCCTGCCGTTAGCGTTCCAGGCGATGCCGCTGGGCACGCTGTTCGGAGCGCTGTTCTTCTTAATGCTCTCCATGGCCGCACTAACCTCCTCAATTTCCATGGTGGAAGCGACGGTCTCTTGGTTGTGCGATAACAAAGGCATGAGCCGTAAATCCGCCTCGTGGGCCACCGGTATTGTGCTGTGGCTGATCAGCACGCTGGCGATGCTGTCGTTCAACCTGGGCGCTGATTGGACGCTGGCAGGCAAGAACTTCTTTGATTGGCTGGATTACCTCACCTCCCGTTGGATGATGCCGCTGGGTGGCCTGGGCATGGTACTACTGGCCGGTTTTGTGCTGAAAAGCGAAACCTTCCGCGACGAGCTGGGGCTGGCGCCGCTTCCCTATACGCTGTGGCTAGCCATGGTGCGCTACGTGAGTCCGCTGGGTATTTTGGTGATTTTTGTCGATGCCCTTGGCCTGTACCAAGTCTCTTTTGCTGCCCACTGGCCGGTGCTGCTAGCGCTGCTGGTCCTAGTGGCGGTGGTGGGCG
>NZ_JAMZBE010000189.1:0-5935 GCF_024158645.1 Halomonas sp. 707B3 | reverse complement strand
CTGAATAACCGCCACGAGATCGACGGCCGCCAGAGCGCTTGGGCGGTGGGCGGCTACGACGGCGATACCGCCACGCTGCTTAACGCCTTGAATGGCTGCCGTCAGTGCTGCTTCGCCTTCAGCGTCGAGGTTGGAGTTGGGCTCGTCCAGCACCACGATGAAGGGGTTGCCGAACAGTGCGCGGGCGAGTCCGATCCGCTGCCGCTGGCCGCCTGACAGGGAGGCACCCAGCGAGCCGAGCTGCGTTCGATAGCCGTTGGGCAAACGTACGATCATCTCGTGGACGCTTGCGGCCATCGCCGCCTCCACCACCGCATGGGAATCCGGTGTTTCCTGAAACCGCGAAATGTTCTCTTCGATCGTGCCATTCAGCAGCGCGACCTCCTGCGGCAGATAGCCGATGAACTGACCGAGCGCCTCGTCTTGCCATTGCGATAGCTCCGCGTCATCTAGGCGCACGCTCCCACGCAGCACGGGCCAAATGCCTGTCAACGCGCGTAGCAGCGTGGTCTTGCCGCCACCGCTAGGGCCGATGATCCCAATCGCCTGGCCAGCCTTGAGTTCGAAGCTCAGCTCGCTGAGCAGGACTTGTCCGGAATCGGGGGCTGCGACGGTGATGTTCTCGACCTTGAGGGATGAATTCGGGCTGGGCAGCTCCATCGGTTCGTCACCGTCCGCCAGCGCCATGACGGTTTCCTTCAGGCGTGAGAACGCGGTTCGCGCAGCGACGACGTTCTTCCAGTTGCCAATGGCAAGATCGATGGGGGCGAGTGCCCGCGCGGAGGCAATGGAAGCGGCGATGATCGCGCCAGCGCTAAGCTCCCCCTGAATAGTGAGCAGCGCCCCGAGGCCAAGAACGGCCGACTGCAGCACCATCCGCAGCACCCGTGAAACCGCTCCGAAGGTGCCGCTGACATCATTGGTTCGCGTCTGTAACTCCAGATGATCGTCGTTCGCCCGATTGAAGCGCTCCACCGCGCGACCGGCAAAGCCCATCGCCTTGAGGATCTCCGCATTACGAGCATTGGAGTCGGCAATGGTATTGCGTGTAACGGCAGCCTGCTGCATGGCGCTGCTCAGCTTGGACGTCTTCAGCTCCGTGATAATTGCGAGCATGGCCAGGATGAAGCCGCCAAGAAAAACCAGCGCGCCAAGGTAGGGGTGCAAAATGTAGACGAACAACAGAAAAAGCGGCATCCAGGGAAGGTCCAGCAGCGCCACAGGGCCCTGGCTTCCCAGAAAGCCGCGCACCGTATCCACGTCGCGGCCACGCTCCAGTGATTCAGCGGTCGAAAACCCGAAGCGCGGCATATCGATAGCGACCCGATGGGCCAACGGCGCGACCCTTCTGTCGAGGCGCGCGCCGATGCGAACAAGGATCTGGGAACGGATGGTGTCGAACATTCCCTGAAAGCAATACAGGCCGAGCGCCAGCACAGAGATGGCAACCAGCGTCGAAATGCTCCCGCTGGTCAGCGCTCGGTCGTAAATTTGTAGCATGTAGAAGGCACCGGTCAGGGCGAGGATATTGATGATCCCTGACATGCCGAATAAGAAGAAAAAGATTCCTCGGAAACCTTTGGTCAGCTGCTCTGCGCTCTTGCGCTTCGCTGACGTACTAGCGTCTCTTTTACGCATGCGAACTCCCCCTGCACCCTAAGTTGAACGGGCGTTCCCTGCGGGCGGGTACGCCCGCAGGGTTCGTTATTGTTATCGTTCGTTATAGGTTGAAGTCGCTCGCTCCCAGCTCATGCCGACCCTTGATGCTGATAGAGAAATCCGCATCGTCGTCTCCGGTCGTGTTGCCTTCAACGACGGTGTAGTCCTCGCCGTCGCGGGTTTGATGGCTGAACATCAGCTGGCCAACGCCGGTGAAGGCCTCGGTCACTAACGTGAAGCTCTGGTTCCCCGTTGCACAGCCATGCGCATCCACACCGCTGAGATCGATACGGTCGCCCGGCTGAAATCCCATGATGGTATCGCCGTCCGCATCCGCTGCGGAGAGGAAGCGGAACGTGTCGTTGCCTGCCCCGCCATCCATCACGTTAGCCGCGCGGCTCGCTGTGATCGTATCGTCTCCCGATCCCGTGACGATGTTCTCGACACCCCACAGCCCATCATTGCCAGTCTCAGCGCTCGAGACGCTGCCGCGCCCCATGAAGCCGGTGCCGAGATCTGCCTTGATCGCTGACATAATGGCTGACATATCCAGCGTGTCGCTGTCGCTGTCACTGCCGCCCACCATGTCGTCGCCGTAGTAGGTATCGTCGCCGTCATCGGCTTCGGCCACGAACATATCGTCTCCCTCGCCGCCGAAGACCGTGTCATCGCCAGCCCCGGCATTGATAAAGTCGTTGCCGTCTTCGCCCAGAATGCGGTCGTCGCCGTCATCGCCGTAGAGCATGTCCGCGCCGTCGCCGCCAAGGATGTCGTCGTCGCCGTCATGGCCGAAGACGACGTCTCGACCGCCCAAGCCCATGATGGTCTCGCTCTCCGCCGTTCCAATCAGCGTATCAGCGCCTTCGCCGCCAGCCATGGCCGCCGCCGGTATTACTTGCGTTCCGTCTTCCTCCTCATACTCTTCTTCGCCTTCCTCGTACTCTTCTTCGTCTTCCTCGTACTCTTCTTCGTCTTCCTCATACTCTTCTTCGTCTTCCTCGTCCTCCGATTCATCGTCGGTTTCGGTCTCGTCTTCGTCTTCCGGCTGTTCCGACTCGGGCTCGACCTCGAAGCGGACGGAGTTCTCGTCGTCGCCCACTAGAGCCTCGCCCGCTTCGTTGGCCTCGACGGGGTGGTCAGCGAGCATCGTGCCGTCGGCAAGTTCGACGACATCCTGCTCCCGAAGTGCGCCCACCACCGTGTCGTGGCCGCCCATGGTTTTGAACACCACCCGATGCGCAGAACTCAGTGCCGAGATGTCCAAGACATCGTCATCCTCCGAGCCCATCACGTGGATGGTGCTCATCGCCAGACTGGTTCCAGTGAAGTCGCCGGCAATCGTAAACGTGTCGCCGCCTCCCTGGCCGTCGATGACGATTTCCTCGATGTTAGCGAGTTCCGCCATCACCACCCCGTTGCGAACGATGACGATCTCCGTTCCAGCGTCGAGGTCGGCAAAGCCCTGGGCCAGGGCATTGGTCCGATCGAGAATCGCGAAGGATTCGGCTTCACCGGCGCTGCCAAGGATTTCTGCGGTATCAACTTGGTTGCCGCCATCAAGGATATCGCGCCCGCCATCGGCCTCGGTGATTAGCAGGTCATCACCGGCGCTACCGAACAGGACGTCATCGCCCTCACCGCCGTTCAGAACGTCGTTGCCCCCGCCGCCGTTGAGGTCGTCATTACCAGCGCCACCTTCGAGAGTGTCGTTGCCAGCCAGCCCGAAAAGTAGGTCGTCGCCGTCTCCGCCCTCAAGGGCATCATCACCAAGCCCACCGCGAAGGTCGTCCGCACCGGCGCCTCCCAGCAGCGTATCGTCGCCATCCCCGCCGTTGAGGAAGTCATCCCCATCACCGCCATCGAGATTGTCGTTGCCGTCCGCGCCGATCAGGCGATCATTGCCTGCACCGCCGTAGACAAGGTCGTCGCCGCCGCCTGCGAGCAGGTTGTCGTTACCGGCAAGGCCGATCAGGATATCGGCCGCCTCAGTGCCTTCGAGGCGCGTTGCACCAACGTCGTTGCCGTTGGTTCCGGTAATAACCTGCAGGTCACTATCCCCGAAGGACAGCACTTCGATATTGCTGACGAGGTCGGTGCCATCGGAGACACGGTTCTGCCCGCTTACTGGGTCCACCGCTGCATCGTCCACATCAACATGTGCTACGGTGAGCCGGCCGGTGTCTTCATCCACCGCAATCTCATAGGCGGCGCGATCGCCCCAATAGAGGGCCGTGTCGATACCGGATTCGTCCTCAAGGATCTCGCGAACCATCTGCAATTGCCCGGGGTTGATCCGGCCTTCGACCATCCACGCCGACAGCGGACGGGTAACCTCCGCGCCATCGATAGTGAGAGTCACCGGCCCGTCCATGCTATCGACCGTCGCGATCTCGTCGCCGGTGCCATCGCGGTTCGTCATGATGGCGATGCGCACGTTGAGCCACGCGTCGCCGTCGATAACATCGTCGCCACCGCGCCCCTCAATCGTATCGCTGCCGCCACCGCCCAGCAGGATGTTGCCGCCGGTAAACACCAGCTTTTCATCACCGGAGCCATCAGCCCAGTACTCCGCGTTGCGCATCATATCGGGGGTAATTAGCTGGTCGAGGCCGTCGATCCGGTCAATACCTGCCTGGTCGAGTTCGTTATGGATGAAGTTGCCCTCAGGCGTCGGGTCGGCGACGATCGGCGTGGCGCCCTCTTCCTCGTTGCTCCGGTTGTCGCCGCGCAGGATGTCGTCCTGCACCCAGCCAGACAGCGCCTCCACTTGGCTGAAGCGGTCCCGCAGCACTTCCAGCGGCAGCGTGGTGAATACCTCCACGTTCATATCGGCGTCGGCCGCCACGTTTTGGCCTTTGTGGATGACCCAATCGTGCCCCCACATGCCGATGTTCTTCTGGATGCCCTCTCCCGCCACCATGATGTCGTCGCCTGAGTCGGCGTCGTAGTCGGTGTCGCCATTGCCGCCGTTGAGGATGTCGTGGCCAATTACCGTGGAGTTGAAGAAGAGTTCGCCGTTGTCGCCAGCGATGTATTCAAAGCGACTCTTACCCTCGACCCAGTCGTGGCCTTCGTTGCCGAAGAGTACGTCAGGGCCGTCGCCACCGAGGAGGAAGTCATCCCCCATGCCAGCGCGGATCTCAGACCCGTCCGGGCCGGTGATCAGGAAGTCCTTGCCACGGCCACCGAAGATCAGCGCCGCGCCGCTGCCGCCATGGATAACGTCGTTGCCCTCGTCTCCCTTGAGCATGTCGACTTCGCCGATATCGGTCCCGGAGTTGGTGATGATGTCGTCACCCTCGCCGCCGTTGATCTTGTCGACGCCATACCCGGCCTCGATGCGGTCGTCGCCCGCGTCACCCCAAACGGTGTCATCGCCACCGCCAGCGACGATGCGATCGTTGCCGTCTGTGCCCTGGATGACGACGTGGTCGGCACCGTTATAGCGCAGGTAGGCACCGTCGCCTTGCGCGTCAGGCGCCCCGCGCTCGACCAGTTGAGAGGCGGACTGAAGGAACGGATCTTCGTGTTGAGGATCATCCACCCCGGTCATCTGCATCTGCTTGGCGTAATCAACATAGAGGATGTGATCCGGTGTCGAGAAGATATCGCCCGGGATCGCAAAGCCGGTCTCCTCGAGGTCGGTATTTGCCAGGGCCATCTTGGCCAGGGAGTTATTCTCCAGCTCGGTCAGCAGGTTCAACCCCTGGGTGCGCGACAGGTAGTAGAACCGGTCGGCATCCTGCAGGTTCTCAAGCTGCATTTCGAAGACGAAGGCGAAGGTGGAGCCGAGCATGCCGCCGAAGGGCATCTTCTTCTCAGCGAGGCCGCCCATCCACAGGTCGATGTCGTTCACGCCTGTCTGCTCGGCTGGCGCATTAAGCCAGTCGAGGCGTGCCTCCCGATCAGCTGCGCTCTCGTTCGGAGCACCGAGAACAAGATCAGTGGCCGCCGCACGCTTGCCAGCGATGGTGTCTTCGGAAGTGACCGACTCATGCGTGCCGTAGGCCGCGATGAAGTTGATGACCGAGGCAGGGTTCTTCATGTTCTCAGCGAAGTCGGCCCAGCTGGTGTACGGCTTGAGCTGCGTGTCGCCATCCGCCATCTCCATAAACTGCGCCCGGGCCTCGTTGAGGGTGGGCATGCCGGTGTCCCGCCCACGGGCGATGTTGATCGCGGGAAGGTCAAGCGGAATACCGAGGAGCTGGTTGCGCAGGGTGTTGGTGACGAACTCGTCAACCTCGTTGCCAACCTGGGCCGTCATACCGCGCAGGAT
>NZ_JAMZBE010000188.1:0-5948 GCF_024158645.1 Halomonas sp. 707B3 | reverse complement strand
TCTTTGTGGTCTGACAAACACCCGCCGTTTCAGGTAATGCAGCCTGAAGCGGCGGGTGTTAGTCTTTGAGGCACCCAAAAACATATGGCGCACTGCGCCGCTGGATAAGGTTTTTTCCATGAAAGCACTACTCTCTTCTACCGCGCTGACTGGCCTTCTGCTGGTAGCGCCGTTTGCCGCCGCCGCCCCGGAAACCGACGAGCAGCGCTTGGCTTACAGCCTGGGTGTTACGCTGGGCGAAAGCATGCAGGCAGATATTGAAGATCTCGATATTGATGCATTCACCGACGGTATGCGCGATGTCTTCGATGGCAACGAGCTGGCGATGAACGAAGAAGAGATGATGGAAGCGCTAATGGCTTTCCAAGAGAGTTCAATGGAAGCGCGTGAACAGCAAGCCGCCGAGCTGGCGCAGACGAATCTTGAAGAAGGACAAAACTTCCTGGCAGAAAACGCTGAGCGGG
Source organism: Halomonas sp. 707B3 (assembly GCF_024158645.1). Classification (NCBI taxonomy): domain Bacteria; kingdom Pseudomonadati; phylum Pseudomonadota; class Gammaproteobacteria; order Oceanospirillales; family Halomonadaceae; genus Halomonas; species Halomonas sp. 707B3. The sequence goes on along the minus strand of NZ_JAMZBE010000188.1, from coordinate 5,484 downwards.
ATGAAGTCGAAGTAACCGAGTCTGGCTTGCAGTACGAAGTGCTTGAGTCTGGCGACGGCGCAACGCCCGGCGCAGAAGACACCGTAGAGGTGAACTACGAAGGCATGCTGCTCGACGGTACCGTATTTGATAGTTCCTTCGAGCGCGGTGAGTCGGTTAGCTTCCAGGTCAACCAAGTGATCGAAGGCTGGCAAGAAGCCCTGCAACTGATGAGCGTTGGCGATAGCTGGATGCTCTATATTCCTGCTGATCTTGCGTATGGCGAACGCGGCCAAGGCCCCATTGGCCCGAATGAAATGCTCACGTTCCGCGTTGAACTGCTAGGCATTGAATAAGCCATGGGCATAGCCGTTCATCAGCGCCGTCTCATGGCTGCGCTTATTCTTTTGGGCAGCGCCGCTGCCCACGCCCAGGAAGAGGCGCCCGGCCTACCTGCGCTGGGCGCTGCTAGCGACCAAGCCAGCGTGGTAGGAGTCTCTTCTGGCGGCTATATGGCCTCTCAGTTGGCAGTTGCTTGGCCTGAGCGCTTTAGCGGTGTGGGCGTGCTAGCCGCAGGCCCATGGGGGTGCGCTCAAGGGGCATTAAGCCTAGCCCTGAACCAGTGCATGATGACACGCCGCGGGCTCCCATCGCTGGATGAACTGGAACAGCGGCATGAGCGCTATCTTTCATTAGACCAAGTAGGCAGCCAAGACGCACTAAGCCAGCTACGAGCTTTTGTGTGGCATGGCGATGCGGACGAGACGGTGTCGCCTGCGTTAGGAGATCTGCTGGCTCAGCAGTGGCAGGGCTGGCTGGAAAGCCCTGAGCAGCAACTGCGCTACGTTCAGCGGGCAAACACCGGGCACGGCTGGCCGGTAGCGATGCCAAAAGACGCCCCTATTGACCCGCAGTCTTTGGGCGATTGTCACAACGGCGGCGGCAGTCATGTGCTGGCGTGTGGAGAAGACGTGGCCGGTGAGATGATGGCTTGGCTCTATCCCGAGCGTGAGACGAACGCCAGCGAAGGCGAGCTGTTAGCTTTTGACCAGTCCGACTTTGCAGCGAAGGGCTTTGCCGATACCGGTTATGTGTTCGTACCAGAGGCATGTGAGGCGGGCGGCTGCCCGGTAACGGTGGCGCTGCACGGCTGCCAGATGAACGCGGAGGCCATCGACGACACCTTTGTTCGCTACAGCGGCTTAAACCGCTGGGCGGCGGAACATGGTCAGGTGGTACTTTACCCACAGGCAGAGAGCAGCATGGCCAACCCGCAAGCGTGCTGGGACTGGTGGGGCTTTGCTGAGAGTACGTGGCAGATCAATCCGCTGCACGATACTCGCGATGGCACCCAGACACAGGCGCTGATGGCGATGTTGGATCAGCTACAATCGGCAACTGCTAACAAAGCCGCAACGGCTGAGTAACCACATGGCAGCTAACTTATTAAGGTTCCCCTTTTAGCGTTAGCTGCCAAGCTCGCTTTCCAGCGCCGATACTAACCCGTGGGGCGTTGGAGAGTAGAGCACCCGCTGCAATATTTCCCCTTCACGGTTGACCAAAAACAGCGAAGCGCTGTGGTCGATGGTATACGCCATGGCCGATTCCGGCGCTTCTACCCGCCGCCAAATCACCCCGTAACGCTCAGCCACATCGGTAAGCTGTTCTTGGCTTCCCACTAAGCCGATAAACTCACTGCCGAAGAATTGCATATATTCGCTCATCCGGTCGAGCGTATCGCGCTCTGGGTCGACCGTAATCATGACAGGCACAACCCGCTCACGTTGAGCATCGCTCAATTGAGCCAGGGCTTGGCGTTTGACCGCCTGATTCATGGGGCAGACATCGGGGCAGTAAGTGTAGCCAAAGGAGATAATGGCAATTTCATCATCGCCTAGCTGGGTAAGGGAGAAGTCACCCTGGGTAGAGGGCATTGCGATAGGGCCGCCCTGCGGTTCGTCGCTCTCCTGGCCGACGCCTAGCTGGTAAAGGCCCAGGGTGGCCGCCACCACTAGCACGCCTAACAGGGCTAGGCCAAGCCAAAGCGGCTTGCGTTTTATGGAGGCTGCCATGCGCTTAACTCCTTTTAACATTGAAATCGAACCAGCTACCCAGCTTACCGTCAGGCGTCTCCAGAATAACCCTAGCGCGCCACGGCATCACCTCTTGCGTGCAAACGCCCACTTGGCCCTGGCCATGAAAGTGTCCGGGCGCGGTGGTGGTAAGCGCAAAGCGGTTTAACCCCATATCCATATCGCGGCCAACAAAATCCACCGTCACTTGGCTGGGGGTGATGCCCTCCACCTCGACATCCAAGGGCAGCACTTCAAGCGCCTCGATACGGCCATCGGCATCAATGGCTAACGTAAGACGGCCTCTGTCCCCCAGCGTTGTCGAACAGGGGGTCATATGCAAGTTGCATTCGCCGCTAGGAGAGAACCACACGATATCGCTATCGGCACGAAGCCAGTTAGCGAACACATACCATGTGCACGCGGCCAGCGCGAGGCCAGTCACCAGGATAAACACTTTCAGCGCTGGAAAACCCGTAACATCGACAGGTTTAGGCAAATTCTTCATGGCAGAATAGTCGCTACGCAGGCCATAAGGCGGGGAAATTTATTACATGGTATGCGTTTCATGGTAACAGCTATCCCGTAGATGTCGCTGTGCTGGGATGTCGCACTTAATAAGGAAGAACAATGGAGAGCATTACCGGGGCATTAGGGCCGCTGTTTTTATTGATTTTATTGGGTGCAGCCATGGGGTATGGGCGCTGGCCTAGCCTCGATTTTTGGGCGCAAATGGAGCGGTTTATCTACTTTGTGCTGTTCCCTGCCATGCTGGTGGGCACGCTGGCGACAGCCGATGTGAGCCAAGTGCCCGTTGGCCGGTTGGCGCTGGCATTGCTGGGGGCAATGGCGCTGTTTGGCCTTGTACTGTGGCATTTTCGAGCCTGGTTACAGCTCAGCCCGGCGGCATTCACCTCGGTGTTTCAAGGTGCCGTGCGCTTTAATACCTATGTGGGCGTAGCGGGGGCCGCCGCGCTGCACGGCTCGCTGGGGGCCACAACGGCTGCGGTCGCCGTGGCGCTGATGGTGCCCGTGGTGAACGTTATGTGCGTGGCCAGCTTTGTGGCGGCGGGCACGCTGGGTCGCGCAAGCCTGGGTAAAAGCGCGCTAGCGCTGGCGAAAAATCCGCTGATTTTGGCTTGCTTGGCAGGGATTGGGCTGAATCTTAGCGGCGTTGGCCTGCCCGGCTGGAGCGAAGATACCGTCACGTTACTGGGACGCGCAGCACTACCGCTGGGACTGGTGGCCGTGGGGGTCGCGCTTAAGCCCATGGCGCTGCTGCGTATTGACCGAGGGGTGATTGCTACTAACGCCATTAAGCTACTGTGCATGCCAGCATGTGTACTGCTGTTAGCGTGGCTACTGGGGCTCGACCCCGTCAGCCGGGACGTCGCGCTGCTGTTTGCTGCGCTACCCACGGCCACCTCGGCATACATCCTTGCCCGCCAGCTGGGCGGCGATGCGGAATTAATGGCGGCCATTATCACCGGGCAAACACTGCTTGCCATGCTGACGCTGCCGTTTTGGCTCAAATTAGTCAGCTGATATAAAAATAAATAAAAAGTATTCGCATTTGTGTTGACGGGGTAAATGAGAATGATTATATTGTGTTTGTCAGCGTTTGATGAGCCGCTGGCAACCACGACAGCGACTAGGCAGTTCAGCGCCGGTACCCTGTCATGGTTTCTCCCTCTCATTGCTAGTCACGGTCTTTTGCCGCTCCCCTTGGAGCGGCTTTCTTTTTTCTAGAACGCCTTTTGTTGATTCCAGCCAAGTCTTACTCGCAATGTTTGTGCAGATAATAGGGGTTCTTCGCCTATCCTGATGACACCATTGCTAGGAGTCTTCGCCATGCGCATCGCTGTGTTTAGCGCTAAGCCTTACGACCAAACGTTTCTGACCCGCGCCAACGCCGCAGGGCGCCATACGCTGAGCTTTTTTGATGCGCGGCTCACCGTCGAGACCGCACCGCTCGCCGTCGGGTTTGAGTGCGTCTGCGCGTTTGTGAATGACCACCTGGATGCGGCGGTGATGGAGCAGCTTCATCAAGGCGGTACGCGGCTAGTGGCGCTGCGTTCGGCCGGGTTTAATCACGTGGATCTAGAAGCGGCGCAGCGGCTGGGGATGACGGTAGTACGGGTGCCTGCCTATTCGCCCCACGCCGTAGCAGAGCACGCAGTAGCGCTGGTGATGAGCCTGAATCGCATGACCTTTCGAGCTTATAACCGAGTGCGGGAAGGTAACTTTGCCCTTGATGGTTTGCTGGGGTTCGATCTACACGGCAAAACCGTGGGAGTCATTGGAACGGGCCATATCGGTCTCATCTTTGCCGACATCATGCACGGTTTTGGCTGCCGCATTGTGGCCTACGACCCTTACCCAAACCCTGAAGCGAAAGCGTTTGTGGAGTATGTGCCGTTAGAAACGCTCTATGCCCAAGCGGATATTATTTCCCTGCACTGCCCGCTCACGGCTGACACCCGCCACCTGATTAACGCGATCGCCATTGCCCAAATGAAGCGGGGAGTGATGCTGATTAACACCGGCCGTGGGCGGGTAGTGGATACCCAAGCCGTCATCGCCGGTCTCAAAAGTGGCCATATTGGCTACTTAGGGTTGGACGTATACGAAGAGGAGGAGCAACTCTTCTTTGAGGACCACTCCCATCAGGTGATCGACGATGACCGGTTCATGCGCCTAACAACCTTCCACAACGTGCTTATCACCGGCCATCAGGCTTTTTTCACCCAGGAGGCGCTAACCAATATTGCCGAGACGACTCTCGCCAATATCGATGCCTTCGAAAGTGGTAGCGGCAAGCTGCATCGGGTGGTTTACGATAAGCGCAAGTAACCGATCAGTGAGGCCTCTATGCAGCTCTATCTCAATACTTCTTCACCTTACGCCCGCGTCGTGCGGGTATGCCTGTATGAAAAAGGGCTAATGGAGCGCACGGAGCTTTGCTGGTGCGACCCCTGGGCGGCGGATAGCGAGCTTTTAAAGATTACCCCGCTGAGTCGTATTCCGACGCTGGTGACGGAAGGCGGCGAGGTGCTGACCGAATCGCTGCTGATTGCCCACTATCTGGATGCCGTGGGCGAAGGCGCGAAGCTGCTACCGGCAGATGGTTTAGCGGAAACCCTGGCGCTGGCGGGGTTGGGGCAGGGCTTGATGGAGGCGGCGTTCAACGTGGTGATTGGCCGCAAGCATGGCGGGCCAGACGTGGATGAGACGCTGTTAGGAAGCCGACGGTTAAAAGCGATTGAGCGCACGCTGGTGACGCTGGAAGCGCACCCTAGCGTGCTGGCCGGTCATACCCAGCGCACGCTTGGGTCGATTGTGGTCGCTGTCGCCCTGGCGTACCTCAGCTTTCGCTTACCGGCCTTTGATTGGCCGAACCGCTTTCCACGGCTGCAGGCGTGGTGTGCGAAGG
>NZ_JAMZBE010000187.1:0-6034 GCF_024158645.1 Halomonas sp. 707B3 | reverse complement strand
CTGCCGACCCGCACTACGCAGAGCACTGGCCCAAAGATCTCTTCCTGGTAAATGCGCATGTCAGCGGTGACGTTATCGAACAGGCAGCCACCCACAAAGTAGCCCTCCTCATGGCCAGCCACGGTCAGGCCACGGCCATCCGCTACCAGCGAAGCGCCAGCATTCACACCGTCTTCAATAAACCCAAGCACTTTATCGCGATGCTCTGCAGTGACCAGCGGGCCCATATCCAGGCCTTTATCGGTACCCGGCCCCACCTTCAGCTTAGCTATTTTGGGCAGCATGGTTTCCACTAATCGGTCGGCGGTTTCATCACCTACGCATACCGCTACTGAGATCGCCATGCAGCGCTCGCCGCAGCTGCCGTAGGCGGCACCCATCAGGGTGTTGGCGGCGTTTTCCAGGTCGGCATCCGGCAGAATCACCGCGTGGTTCTTCGCCCCGCCCAGGGCCTGAACGCGCTTGCCCGCCGCCGAGCCACGAGAATAAATCGCTTCCGCCACGGGTGTGGAACCCACAAACGAAATGGCTTTGACGGCTTTGGCATCTAAGAGTGTTTCCACCGCTTCGCGACCGCCGTGAATCACGTTCATCACGCCTTTGGGCAGCCCCGCTTCTTGCAGCAGTTCAGCCACGGCCATGGCCGCTGATGGGTCTTTCTCAGATGGTTTGAGAATAAAGGTGTTACCGCAGGCAATCGCCATCGGGTACATCCACAGCGGCACCATGGCGGGGAAGTTAAACGGGGTAATGCCCGCTACCACGCCCAGCGGCTGGAAGTTAGACCAGGCATCAATGCCTGGCCCCACGTTGTGGGAGTACTCGCCTTTTAACAGCTCTGGCACGCCACAGGCGTACTCGACATTCTCAATGCCGCGCTTCAGCTCGCCCATGGCGTCTTCGACCGTTTTGCCATGCTCTTCGCTGACCAGTCGCACGAGGCGTTCCGCGTGCTCTTCCAGCAGCTGCTTAAAGCGGTACATCACCTGGGCGCGCTTGGCGGGCGGCGTATCGCGCCAGGCAGGAAAAGCGGCCTGGGCTGCGGCAATGGCACGCTCCACATCCGCCGCGCTGGCATCCGCCACGTGGCGAATCACTTTTCCTGTAGAAGGGTTGGTGACGTCCAGCGTGCGCTGGCTTTCTAATAGCTCACCGTTAATCAGGTGGGAAACAACACTCATCATGAAACTCCAAAACAGGGTTGGCCAGGGCTACGCCAGTGAATCCAGGGTGGTCGCAACGGCATCGAACAAACGCTCAAGCTCGGCTTCCGTGGTGCCAAAGGGAGGGCCGAACTGCAGGGTGTCGCCGCCGTAGCGCACGTAAAAGCCCGCTTCCCACAGCGCCATATGGGCATCGCGGGGGCGAATGGTGGGGTCGCCGTTGCGCGGCGCTAGCTGAAGGGCACCAGCCAAGCCGTAGTTACGAATATCGACAATGTGGTTGTGGCCTTTTAGGGCGTGCAGCTTCTGCTCGAATATGGGGGCGATAGCATTCACCTGAGCGGGGAAGTTTTCGCGCTCCATCATCTCCAGCGCTGCCAGCCCCGCCGCGCAGGCCACGGGGTGGGCGCTGTAGGTGTAGCCGTGGGGGAATTCAATGGCGTGCTGGGCACCGCCTGCGTGCATAAAGGTGTCGAAAATCTCACCAGAGGCGATCACTGCGCCCATCGGCACCGCGCCATTGGTGATCTGTTTAGCCACGTTCATGATATCCGGCGTGACGCCAAACGCTTCGGCCCCGGTGGTCGCCCCACTGCGGCCAAAGGCGGTAATCACCTCATCAAAAATCAGCAGAATATCGTGGGCGGTGCAGATCTCCCGCAGCCGATCCAGGTAACCTTTTGGCGGAACAATCACACCCGCCGAGCCCGACATCGGCTCCACAATGACCGCCGCAATGGTAGAGGCATCGTGCAGGGCGATTTGATCCAGCAGCGCGTCGGCAAGCTCAGCGCCGGTTTCCGCTTGGCCACGGGTGTACGCATGGCCAGCCTGCAGGGTGTGGGGCAGGTGCGTCACGTCCATCAACTGGCCGTAGTGCTTACGGTTGCCGCCAATACCTCCCAGGCTGGTGCCGCCAATATTTACCCCGTGGTAGCCCTTGGCGCGGCCGATCATGCGGGTTTTTTCCGGCTTACCTTTTAAACGCCAGTAGGCCTTGGCCATCTTGACCGAGGTATCGGCGGCTTCTGAACCGGAGTTGGTGAAAAACACGTGATCCAGCCCGGCAGGCGTTAAGCTCGCGACCTTTTCCGCCAGTTTGAATGCCAACGGGTGGGCAATCTGAAAGCCAGGGGCAAAATCCAGCGTGCCCAGCTGCGCCGCCACGGCTTTTTGGATCTCTTCACGGTTATGGCCTGCCCCGCAGGTCCATAGGCCAGAGAGCGAATCAAACAGCTTGCGCCCCTGGTCATCAATGTAATAACGCCCTTCCGCCCCCGCAATCATGCGCGGGTTGGCGCGGAAATCGCGGTTCGCGCTGAACGGCATCCAGAAATGCTGGTTGAGGGCGGTGCCCTGCTCATCGGCTGGGTGCGTGTGGGTAGTGGTGCGGTTTTTTAATCCGCTTTTTAGTCCGCTTTTTAATCCAAACATAGTGGCCAAGCTCCATCGCTAACAGGCATAGCCACAGCATGCGCCACCCACCACGTTTATAAAATTAACCTTTTCTTTTGTTCACGTTAGAGAATTTAGACGTAATTGGGCGGCATTTATCTCTACGCTGGCTAGTAGCCAATAACAACTAACAGGACGCCGCCAGCATTACCTGTGCCACTTTGAAAAGGACGACATAACGTATGAACTCGCTTGTTGACCCCACCACAACACTCGATCATTTACGCACCGACAGCGACCGCCTTTGGGCGGCACTGATGGAGATGGCCACGCTGGGCGCTACCGCGAAAGGCGGCGTCAATCGCCAAGCATTGACCGAGCTAGACCGCCAAGGCCGCGACCTGTTTATTCAGTGGTGCCGCGCCGAAGGCTGCACCATTCGCATCGATAATATCGGCAATATTTTTGCCCGCCGAGAAGGCAGCGACACCAACGCCAAAACGGTGATGGCAGGCAGCCATTTGGATAGCCAGCCCACGGGCGGTAAGTACGACGGCTGCTTTGGCGTGCTGGCAGGGCTGGAAGTCATCCGCACCTTAAACGAACACCGCATTACCACTAAAGCGCCGATTGAAGTGGTCGCGTGGACCAACGAAGAGGGCTGCCGATTCCCGCCCTGCATGATGGGCTCCGGCGTGTTTACCGGCGAGCTGGAATTCGATGCCATGATGGCGCGTAAAGACGCCGATGGCGTGTCGGTCAGCGATGCCCTAGACGCTATTCACTACCGAGGCAGCGACGAGGTATCGCCCAGCGAGATTAAGGCCTACTTTGAGCCGCATATCGAGCAGGGCCCTATCTTAGAAGACACCGACACCACCATTGGCGTGGTGATTGGCGCGCTGGGCCAGAAATGGTTTGACCTCACTCTTACCGGCCTAGAGGCCCATGCAGGCCCCACGCCCATGCACCTGCGCCGGGACGCCATGATGGGCGCAGCGGAAGTGACTCAAGCGCTTAACCGGATTGCCAACGAACACCAGCCCCACGGGCGCGGCACCGTCGGGTATATGGCGCTGCACCCCGGCTCGCGCAACGTGATTCCTGGGCAGGTCAAGATGACGCTGGATATGCGCCACTGGGAGCCAGATGCATTAACGGCTATGGGCGACGCGGTGGCCGCAGCGATTGAGGAGATTTGCCAGCGCCACGGGTTAACCTATGAACTAACGCCCACGGCGGATTTTGCCCCCGAGTATTTCAATAAAGCGTGTGTCGAGGCCGTGCGCCAAGGGGCTGAAAAGCTAGAGTTATCTCATATGGATATCATCAGCGGGGCGGGGCACGATGCGATTTTCATTGGCCGAGTGGCCCCAGCGGCGATGATCTTTATTCCCTGCAAAGACGGCATCAGCCACAACGAAGCGGAAAGCGCGACGCCAGGCGATGTTCATGCAGGGTGTAACGTGCTGCTGCACGCCATGTTAGAAGCAGCAGGCACCGCCTGAGAGTATCGCTACCGCACCCAGGTGCGGTAGCCATTTCCTGCCTTACAACACCACCTCAAACCCCTCAAACTTAGGCGGGCCAAGGTAGATGCCTTCTGGCGCTTTGGCGTTGGCGTGGGCTTTGCGGAAGGCATCTGACTTCGTCCAGGCGCGGAAGGCCTCTTCGGATTCCCATACGCTGTGGGAGATAAATACGGTGTGGTCTTCCTGGCTTTCGCCCTGCAGCATTTGGAACTGCTTGAAGCCCGGCACTTCGTCCAAGTGGGAATCGCGGTTGCGCCATACCTCTAGAAAATCCTCTTCGCGGCCTGGGGCAATCCGAAAACGGTTCATTGCGATATACATAGTGGTTCTCCTGTGAGCGGGTGTGACTCAGTTGGTTACGCAAACAATCGCTTGATGGTAACGTCATCACTGCATCACGAATAGATAAGTGACGAACAGGCGTTACGGCTAATGGCTCAGGCACCCCTTCAGGTCGTTTGGTTCAAACGCGATTTACGTATTCACGATCACGCACCGCTGGCCAACGCCGCAGCGGCGGGCCCTGTGCTGCCGCTATTTGCTATTGAGCCCGCACAGTGGCAAGCGCCCGACAGCGCCCTGCGCCACTGGCAGTTTGCCGCCGATTCACTGGTTGATCTTGCCCAAGCGCTCAACACGCTGGGCTTGCCGCTCTGCCTGTGGCAGGGCGATATAGTGGAGTGCCTAACCGCGCTAAAAGCCCACTACGGCGAACTGGTGCTGCACTCCCACCAAGAGACCGGCAACGCTTGGAGTTTTGAGCGCGACCAACGTGTTCAGGCGTGGTGCCACGCCCACCAAGTGCCCTGGCAGGAAGCCCGCCAGCAGGGCGTGATTCGCGGGCTGAGTAGCCGCACCGGGCATCAATCCCGCTGGGAAAGCCACTGGGAAGCGCTGATGGCCGCCCCCACCTACCCCGCCCCGCCAACAGCGGTGGCAGCTCCCGGTTGGGAAGCATTTCATCACGTAGACGTAGCGCAACTGCCCTCGCTCACTTTGGGGTTTGATACCACGCCCTGCCCCCAACGCCAGCGCGGCGGGCGCAGTGAAGGGCGCGCGCTGTGGCTGAGCTTTATTACCCAGCGCGGGCGGCGCTATCGCGGCTCGCTCTCTAAACCGTTACTGGCCTGGGAGTTTGGATCGCGGCTCTCGCCGCACTTGGCCTGGGGCACGCTCTCCATGCGGGAAGTGGTGCAATCCCTGCGCCGCCAGCGGCAAAAGCACGCCGACGACACCGCCTGGGCCCGCTCGCTGCGCGCCTTTACCTCGCGGCTCTATTGGCACTGCCACTTTATTCAGAAGTTGGAGAGCGAACCCAGCATCGAGCATCAAACCCTCCACCCGGCGCTGCGCGGCCTGCGGGAGCGCGACCCGGAACATCCCCACCTGATTGCCTGGAAGCGCGGCCAAACCGGCGTGCCGCTGGTAGATGCCTGCATGCGCAGCCTGACCGCCACCGGCTGGATCAACTTTCGCATGCGCGCCATGCTGCTCTCCCACGCCACTTTTGGTCTGGGGCTGCACTGGTATGAACCAGCATTGCACCTAGCGCGGCTGTTTACTGATTTTGAGCCCGGCATTCACTACCCCCAAGTGCAAATGCAGGCAGGCGCCACCGGCACCAACGCCATGCGGGTCTACAACCCGATCAAGCAGGCAGAAGATAACGACCCCACCGGCGAGTTCATCGCCCGCTGGGTGCCAGAGCTTTCGCCCCTGCCTCAGGAATGGCGCGCCAAGCCCTGGGCGCTGCCGGAAAGCCTGCAAAAACGCTTCGGCTTTCAGCCGGGCGTCGATTACCCCATTCCCAACGATTTTGAAGCCGAAGCGCGCCACTGGAAGAAGCTGTGAATCGCCCCGGATATTCTAGACACCCGTTAGGCTCTTAAAGTAACGCCTTTCATACTCAACCGGTGACAAGTTATCACTTGTGCTGTGTCGGCG
>NZ_JAMZBE010000186.1:0-6089 GCF_024158645.1 Halomonas sp. 707B3 | reverse complement strand
TATGATTTTTTCTTCATTGATGTTGTCGATCTTGCCATGGTTCACCTCATCGTAACGTATGACGTTCTTGAGGTGTCCACCGTTACTGGGCAGGATCAAACCCAACCGGCTCACGCTTCTTACCAGACGGGTTCCTCAGCGTACATGAGTTCATTCTCGAACTAGCAGCCGTTGAATGCGAATATGAAGAGATAACAACATTCACCAGCCAGTTCCAGGCCATTGCCACAGACGACGAATGACAAGAACTACAAGGCACCCCGATTGCTCAATCCAACCAAAGTGACATGATTCATGGCACGGAAGGGCTGCGTAAAATACACATGGCGCTGGGCAACCAAGGTAAGAGCTGCAGTGCCAGGGTTATCTACTTTTTGGCAACGGCAGAGAGTTGCAGAGAGCATTAAAGAGTGGGAACAGCAGCAAGGTGTGATGGAACCGCGCTGCAACCTCTACAAGATTTTGAGTTTGTCAAACCAAAGTCACTAACAAGCCCTCTTTTATTTAGCATAAGTCAAAGAAATATGCTATAAATTAATAAACGTATAAATCTTACCTCAAAGAACACTATAAACTATTATAAGGGTATTTTTTTATATGATCACCAATCCACTTGACAACCCATCAGCAACGATCATTCGCTCTCTTATACAACAACAATACACCTTGTCCGTTTATAGTCAAGATTTGCCACAAGTATTGCAAGCAGAAGTAGTAGAACTTAACTCTTCTACTGGGCGAATGATATTGGAAATAGAGTATATTGGTGAAAACATTGAGCGTTTTTCAATCAAAGTCGCATAAATTTTGACCTCGAATCGATGAGGGGGCCTCAAGGAAATGAGGTTGAAACGTACAGTCTCAGTAATGTAGCTGCTAAACTACTTAAGACTGACAGCGTAAGATACAAGATTGAGTGCCAGCTTCCTGACTCCGTTTTTGTCAAAGAGAAAAGAGGTGCCGTTCGCATTCCTTTCATACTAGGCATGCTTGCTCGCGTTCACATTGAAGTATACCTTCATGAACTCAATATATCTGGCAAACTGAGAAATCTATCGGTTGGTGGGTGTATGGTTGATATCTCTTTAACAGATAGCATCTCACTTAATTTAGACCATCACATACCTGGCATTACATTAGAGTTTCCGAATGGCGATAGCTTTTTTTCTGAGGGAAAAATTCGACATATCCGTCCTTTAGGCAGTAATGGACATGCAGCGGTAGGCATAGCTTTTATTAATTTATCAACTCTTCAAACTGAGGCACTATTTCACTACGTAAATGAGTCTGAACGAGAAGCCGCTTACCGAACAGGTACTAACGATAAAATGGTATATCACTCTGCTTTGTTTATTCCCGGAGCTAAGGAGAAAAAAATTCAACAACGTGAAGCACATGAGCGTGACAAACGCGCACGTCAGACTCCAATGGAACGTGGGATAATGGATGTAGCCCACCAGCTGCAAGTCGGACTAATGTATATAAAAAATCGGGGCGTATTTCCTTCAGAAATTTTCTATGACTGTGCTGATACTTTACGCTACTTAATTGAACAAGATCGAAAAAAATTCTTATACGCTTTAACATTTCTGCACAATGAGTCGGATTGGGCTAGACATTCCATTCAAGTAGCTGGTCAACTCGCGGATATGTTGTTGCTACGAGACCCTTATGCTCCTATCGTTCGAGAAGCAATACTAGGTGCGTTGTTACACAATTTAGGTAAACCTTTACTTATAAGCGCACAGCTACCAACATTAAAAGCTAACATGATGCCAGCTCAAAAAGCCATCTTGCTTGGCCACGTCGATACGCTATCAAATAAAGTAAAGGAACTTGGCTGGGTACCGAACCCAACTTGTCAAGATATAATAGAAAAGGCTAATGAACGATTAGACGGTACGGGTTACCCTGCACGTAAGCAAGGAGACCAATTATCAGAGCTAATACGTTTAGTTTCAGTTATTAAAGCCATTAATAAATTAATGCATGCACGTAATGGGACGCCACCACATTCACCTATTGACGCTTATCGTAAAATTCATGAAGCGGACAAAGCCTTTGATAAAACAGTCCTTGTGGAATACATACAAGTATATGGGCTCTATCCAATAGGTACCCTTGCTAAGTTTTCAGGTGGTTTTCTTGCCTGGGTTATGGATATCAATGGCAAAGGTATGCCCTGCCAAGTTAATGTAATTAAGAACCTTCGATTTCCAGACGCAAACATTCACAGCATTATTAATAGTGAAGATATGCAACAAATTGGAAAACTAGAAGGTATAGTAAACCCATTAGATTACGGGCTAAAAATAACCAGCATTTAACTATTGCAACCGACGACACTTGGTATAAATGCAATTTTGTATCAACTTTATAAAACCAGTATTTTCAGCACATATGCGGCTACTTTTCAGGAGTGCCGCATATGCTTCTTTAATAACACTCATCAAAAAAATTAAAGAACAAACAAACAATAAGCTTTTTAACCCATAACTAGACACTTTCATTATTCTCAACCCCAAACCTTAATCATTTCATAACATTTTAGCATTTAGCTATGAACCATACCGCTTTCTTAATTACTTAACAACGACTGACCATGACCGGTAAAAATAGTAACCATCAGCATATAGCACAGTTGAGCCACAGAAATGTATCCACTTTTTTATAAAACCAGTGAATTCCCACCTATAGCAATGTGAAAAAGAGAGCACAAATACTCTTTATAGCAGCCATATAAGCCCAATTTTTTCCAAATCAAAAAAAAATTAAAACTCAAGTAGCGTTGAGCAACAGCCAATCACGGCAAGCCATAATAAAACTAAATTTTTTGCTTCTTTCTCACATACATATCCGCATCAGCCAAATGAAGCACTTCATCAACATTCAACTGTCCAGGCTCGGTTGTGATCATGCCAACACTCGCACCAGCATATTCAATAAAACAACCGCATATTTCGTACTTTCCGCTTATTAAATTTTCTAACTCTCTTCGAAACGCTTCAGCAGAAATAGACAGTGAACTATTACTAGCAGCACGCAACACAACAAACTCATCCCCACCATAGCGAGCAATGACATCAGTAGGTAAGCAGAAATTTACAAGCTTGCTTGCCACATGTATAAGAAAACGATCACCAGCATCATGCCCATATTTATCGTTAATTTCCTTAAAGCCATCCAAATCAATAAATGCCACATGCAACCCGAGACCAGTAGCATTTACCCTATAGAGATTTTCATCCAATGCTTTGATTAGTGCTCTACGATTTAGAATGCCAGTTAATGGATCTGTATAAGCATGTTGCTTAAGTAGTTTATTTTCATTCACCAGAATATCTAGTAGCATTTCGCTTTCAATATAACGAGCTATCAAAGACGAGAAAAGAGACAAATATCGCTGAACATGGGGAGGCACTTCAATTTTACTGTTACTCGCAGCGCACAAGGTTCCATATAAAGTATTGTTAACAAGCCTTATAGGCTCACTTAAATAAGTACATATGCCAAGCTCTTGAGCAGCGAGCGAGTCTCCCCACACTTCAGAAACATTTTGTGTATAGTTGCATCCATCGCGTAAAGCTCTCTGACAAAGGGTGTCTCCCCAAGGAACGACTAACCCTTCTGGTATGTCAAGCTCACGAGTATTTTTAGCGTAAAGAACTGTCTGCACCCCCTTCACTTCATCAATAACCGTAAAATAAGTTGATTCAAGGCCTGTTACTTCTTCCATTAAATCTAAAAGGGGGCGCGCCACTTCTTCTAGTCGATTCGTATCTGAAAAAGCTTCGGACAATTTAGCAAGAACCGAAGCAGGAATATTTGAAATACGTGTTATATTAAGCCCCTCAGTTATCAATCACTCAAATTGAGTAATGATGCGTTTTAAAAGACACTATTAAGCTGATAAAGACATATCCCTTCCCCACATTTCAAGAAAATTGCTGGCTGGTAATGGTGGACTATAAAAATAACCTTGACCCTGTCGACACCCCATACGTGCTAACAGTTCAGCTTGATCTTTCGTCTCAACGCCCTCAGCGATAGTTGACATACCAAGCGATTCAGCCATAGCAATAATAGTCTGAACAATCACTCTGTCATGGTGATTCGACAGTATTTCCTTAACAAACGAAATATCGATCTTTAATGTATCAGCGGAAAATCGTCTTAAGTAAGATAGTGACGAATAACCTGTACCAAAGTCATCAATAGAACACGAATAGCCCATTGCACGAAGTGCTTGTGTCATCAATACCGTTTGCTCTGGGTCGCGCATAAAGTCACTTTCAGTAAGCTCCAAACCAATAGCTTCAGGACGCACGCCCTGAAGAAGATGCTTTATGTGATTAATCAGCTCAGTATCTGTAAATTGTTGTGCCGAGATATTGATTGATAGTCGACCTGGCAACGCATAGCCACTATTTAACCATTCCGCTAATTGATGACCTGCCTCCTTCAATACCCAAGCACCAAGGTGAAGAATTAAGCCTCTTTTCTCTGCAAGAGGTATAAACTCTGAAGGACTAACCCACCCCCACTCTTGATCAAACCAACGACACAGTGCTTCTGCGCCTATCAAACGGCCCGTTTTTAAATCAACTTGTGGCTGATAATATAATTCAAGATGATCATTTTCAATGGCTTCATTCAGACGCTCAATCATTTCTTGCTGACGCTTTAGCACTAATGTCATCACTGGGTCATAAATAGAAACAGCTCTTTCTTGCTGTTTCGCATGATAAAGAGCAATACTAGCATCTTGAAACAACTCACCAGAATCAACAGCATCGTGAGGATAGCAGGCAGTTCCAACACTAACATTTAATGTAAAACTGCGATGCTCAATGTGTATCGGAGCAGAAATAGCATCACAAAAACGTTCAATAGCAAGTGTGATGGCTTGAGCTTCAGTGAAGGGAAGCAGAACAGCAAATTCGTCTCCAGAGAGCCTTGCGACGACTTCTCCTTGCTCAACAACATAACGTAATCGATTGGCAACTGTTTGCAAAATCTGGTCGCCTATGAAATGGCCGTGATTATCATTGATTTCTTTAAACCTGCGAATATCAAGCAAAATCAATGCTAACATGGCTTCTTTTTCCGCTGCCTCTGAAAGCAAAAGAGCAAGCTTTTCTATAAAGTGTACGCGATTAGGCAGACCTGTCACTGTATCCACATACGCTAATTGGTGAATATACTTATGATTACGGCGACGCAACAATTCAGCAGCCGCACCAGAAGAAAGAATTCTCAAAACGGATGTTGCCAATGAATTAGTTTCTAACGGCTGATAGTAAAGTAATACTATTATGCCAATAGGTTGTCCCTCTGCGTTATCCAACCGTCTGCCTATCCATGCATCCACTTTTCTATCTATTCCTAAGAACTGTACATTAGCTCCAGCATTAACAACTCCTTCTCTGGCATGTAATATTTTTTCAAAAAAACTTCCTTCTATAACAGCGCTCCGACTTAAAAGAGGCTCCCCTTCCGCCACCACACTGATAGTGTTCATTACTCTAGCATTTGACTCAAACAATTCATCACTAACATCTATCAGACTATCAGCATCTTCAAACTCGCCAATAAATCCCACATCAGCATCTAACAGCTGTGTTAAGCTTTTTAATAGTTGATGAAAATATCCATCTCCCTGACGAGTGGTCACGGTTGAGGCAATTTTAAAAACCACATCTTTGACTCGCTGAGCCTCATGCTGCTCAGTGATGTCCGTAATAAAGCCTTCTAAAAAAATGCCGTTTTGGTCATTATCACATACGACCTGCCCTGCATCTTGGACCCAACGTATTTTATTCTTTTCCGTTACAATTCTGTAGATAAGTGTGTATGAATTGTTTTTAAAAATGGACTTTTGGATTTCATCTAATACGTATAATCGGTCGCTCTCATGAATAATGCGGCTAAGAAAAAAAGAAGGCTGATCAATTAACTTATCAGGTGTGTAGCCAGTTAATGCTAACGCACCCCTGAATCCGTGAGACCGGCCCCCGGAAGCACTTCTAACCCACTGACCTGCATGGCAATATAGCCATTATCGCCATTCACCCAGACAGTGCCATGCC
>NZ_JAMZBE010000185.1:0-6116 GCF_024158645.1 Halomonas sp. 707B3 | reverse complement strand
GATCGCATGAAAGATGAGTTTGTCGCTATGGTCAGTCATGAACTTCGCACGCCACTAACATCTATACGATCATTTGCAGAAATTTTACGCGACACACCCGATATCGCGGCCGATAAACGTCAACAATTTCTCAGCATTATGGTACTGGAAAGCCAGCGCCTTTCCCGGCTTATTGAGGAGATTTTGGATTTAGCGCGACTTGAAAGCGGCCGATTAACCATGAAGCCAGTGGCGGTAAACTTAACAAAACTTGCAAAACAAAGTAGCGATGCCATCTTCCGCTTACATGAGGAGAACAGTATTGGGTTTGAGTTTTATGCAGCGGATGCTCCCGCCATTGTCATTGCGGACCCAGACCGCCTTGAGCAGGTCATTATTAACCTACTGGAAAATGCACGAAAATTTGCTAACCCTCAACACCCAAAGATAAAGCTGTCTGTTTATCCTATCGACAATGCCTTTCAGCTTAGCGTTGAGGATAATGGCCCAGGCATTCCGCCTACAGAGCGCGAAAATGTCTTTGAGAAATTCTATCAGCTGCAGCTTAAAGAGCACACTTCAATGCAAGGTCGGCCTAAAGGAAGCGGTTTAGGCTTGCCCATTAGCCGCGCTATAATTCACCACCTGGGTGGCAAACTATGGGCTACCGAATCCCCATTAGGTGGCACCAAAATGGTATTGGAACTTCCGAAAGCCTCTTTTATGTAAACAATTGTGCCGTTTAACGCATGGTATCTCAGTGTAACTAGCATCCGCTGACTCTTTTACGCTATTCTTCGCGCCCTCGCACGCTTTTCACCCGTTACCGGCGGAGCAGCAACACGATGCATGGATTAGCGCAACAAGAGAAGAGTGGCCACTACACCATCGCCACCCAGCCCATAGTGAATGCCCAGTTGCAACATATTGCAGATGAGTTGCTCTACCGTGGGGATATATCTGCCTATAGCGCCGCAGTATTAGATGATGTTCAGGCAACCGCTCGTGCCTGTGCTGTGGCTATTTATGAAATTGGTTTGGAAAAGCTTTGCGGCCAGCGTCAGCTTTTTATTAATGCTTCTGAACAGTGGCTGCTTAATCCCGATTTGGATGGCCTTCCGACCAATCAAATTGTTATCGAAGTGCTAGAGGATACTCAACCGAGCGAGCCGCTGATCGCCGCTCTACGTCAACTAAAGGCAAAAGGCTATACGTTAGCGCTTGATGATTTCGAGCTCACTTCCGCCAATAGTGCGCTATTAAACCTTGCCGATATCGTTAAATTCGATATATCGGTTGGATTACCCGTAGAACTTATTCAACGCCTTTATAGCAAAGGGTATACGCTGCTGGCCGAACGCGTAGAGACCTATGCGGATTTCGAGCGGTGTAAAGCACTCGGTTTTCGCCTGTTTCAAGGGTATTTTTACCAACGCCCCCAAGTGCAAGCCACGCAGACCCAGCGCCGTAGCTCGTCCCGCGCCAATCAAATGCAGCTCCTCGCCCAGCTATATAGCGATAAAGTACGCCTGCCAGCATTAAGCACACTAATAGCGCGAGACCCATATCTACTTAATGCTGTATTTAAACGCGCCAACTCAGCTGAGAAAGCCTCTCAGCGTCCTGCTTACAAACTGCTGGACTGCATCCATATTATTGGCCTGAAAGAGCTGAGAACGCTGGTTTCTATTGTGATGCTGGCGGGCAACAGCCCTGCCAGCAAAGTTAATCTGATTAATGGATTAACGCATGCGTTTGCCTGCGAAGCGTTGGCTTTACAACGAGGCCTTGATGGAGAAGAGAGCTTTATAACCGGGCTTTTTTCGCATATGCCGATAATTTTAGGTGTTGACTTAGAGACCATGCTCCAAGAGCTACCGCTTAACCATGCTATTCGCCACGCCCTTGTAGGGTACCAGGGCCCACTAGGAGAGCTGTTACGGGATGTCGAAGCTTGCGAGCGGGGTGTTGCTACCCCGGACGTGCCCGCAGAGCTTATGTTGCAAGCAGCCATAGAAGCGCGCGCCCTAATGGACGCCCATAATTAGCTAGCCGTGCTGCTATCGCGGCGGGGGTCGGGCTCGAACATGGCATCCCCCACTTCATCGATATAGCGCTGCGCTTTTGACACCATTAGCGCATCGCAAGCCTCACGCCCCGGCAACATATCGGAACGCTCAAACCGGTGCTCTTGCGCGCCACCTTGGCTATCGGGTTTGCGTATCCAGCCGCTCACGCGATACTGGCCGCTTTGGTTATCGGGCTGGGAGATAATTAAATACTCTTTATACTCCACCGATTCAGCCGCTTTGGTGCCAGTACTCGTGTTACCACCGCCCTGCGAACCAAATAAGCCTGAAAGCAACTTCTTAAACATAACGGCTCCTGTTACGCAGTGGCCAGCCCTGAGGCTGGCCACTGTTGAACGTTAGCTCTGCTGACGACCTTTGCCCGCGGCAATACGAAGACGCAGCGCATTCAGCTTGATAAAGCCTTCGGCATCTTTCTGATTGTAAGCGCCCGCATCGTCTTCAAACGTTGCGATAGACTCATCAAACAGCGACTGCTCAGATTTACGACCGACTACCGTAGCGTTACCTTTGTAGAGCTTCATGCGGACAACACCCGAGACATTTTTCTGCGTCTCGTCAATAGCAGCTTGCAGCATGCGGCGCTCAGGGCTCCACCAGTAGCCGTTGTAGATTACTTCGGCATACTTGGGCATCAGCTGATCTTTCAGGTGAGCCTCTTCACGGTCTAACGTCAGTGACTCGATCGCGCGGTGAGCGCGCAGCATGATCGTGCCTCCTGGCGTTTCATAGCAGCCACGCGACTTCATGCCCACATAGCGGTTCTCAACGATATCCAGGCGGCCAATGCCGTTATCGCCACCCAGCTTGTTGAGCTTCTCCAGCACTTCATGTGCCTTCAGCGCTTCGCCGTCAATCGCAACGATGTCGCCTTTCTCGTACGTCAGCTCAACGTAAGTCGGCTGCTCTGGCGCGGCTTCAGGAGAAACGCTCCAACGCCACATGTCTTCTTCGGCTTCGGCCCAAGGATCTTCCAGAATGCCGCCTTCGTAGGAGATGTGCAGCAGGTTAGCATCCATGGAGTAGGGAGATTTCTTCTTTTTGTTGGAGAAATCGACCGGAATATTGTGCTCTTCACAGTAAGCCATCAGCTTTTCGCGTGAAGTGAGATCCCACTCGCGCCATGGCGCGATGACTTTAACGCCTGGCTTCAGCGCGTAGCCGCCCAGCTCAAAACGCACCTGATCGTTACCTTTACCCGTCGCACCGTGAGAAATAGCGTCTGCACCGGTTTCGTTAGCAATTTCGATCAAGCGCTTGGCAATCAGCGGGCGAGCAATAGAGGTGCCCAGCAGGTACTCACCTTCATAAATGGTGTTGGCGCGGAACATCGGGAAGACGTAATCGCGTACGAACTCTTCGCGCAGGTCTTCGATGTAAATCTCTTTTACGCCTAGCGCTTGCGCTTTGGCACGAGCAGGCTCGACTTCTTCACCTTGACCGATGTCGGCAGTAAAGGTCACTACCTCGCAGTTGTAGGTCTCTTGCAACCACTTAACGATTACGGATGTGTCCAGGCCGCCTGAATATGCCAGCACAACCTTTTTGACATCGGACATTCTTTGCTCCTTGTAAAAAGCAGTTCACCAGAAAGGGTAGCGCCCTTAAGCCAGCGCTACCTGTTTATTCAAACCGTCAGTATAGCGTTCTCAATGCTCAGCGAATACCGTCAACGACGCCTTAGGGGTAAAGCTGCTAGAATCACCCAACCATAGCGGCAAACACTCGCCGCTGATTCTGACCGACTACTCGCTTTACTAAGGAGAGCTGCATGAGCGAGGCAATTGCCCGCGAATTGATGGCCCAGCGTTTTCGCAGTTATTTACCGGTTGTCATTGATTTGGAGACGGGTGGGTTTAATGCCCAAACGGACGCCGTATTGGAAATTGCAGCTGTCACCCTCACCATGGACCCGGACGGTAATTTACTGCCTGACGCGACCTATGCGTACCACATCCACCCCTTTGAGGGGGCCAACGTGGAGCAGTCGGCATTAGACTTCACAGGGATCAATCTGGATGACCCGCTGCGTCGCCAAGTGTCGCTTAGCGAATCCGAGGCGCTGGGTGAGATCTTTCGGCCCATTCGCAAGTCGTTGAAAGCCCACGGCTGCTCACGGGCGATCCTCGTCGGCCATAATGCTGCCTTCGACCACGGCTTTCTGAATGCCGCGGCCAACCGCTGCAACATCAAACGCAACCCGTTCCACCCCTTCTCAAGCTTTGATACGGCGACGCTAGCCGGGTTTGTATATGGTCAAACTGTGCTGGCCAGAGCGTGCCGTGCGGCAGGCATTGAGTTTGATAACAAAGCGGCCCACTCCGCGCGTTACGATACCGAGCGCACGGCTGAGCTGTTTTGCGCAATGGTTAACCGCTATAAAGATTTGGGCGGCTGGCGACTAGCCCAGCGTGAACAAGCGCTGGACGGTGGCGATGAGTAATCCGCGCAGGCAGCTAAAAACCCCCGCAGCGGCGGGCTTGAAACAGCATGTAATGCAGCAGAAATAGCTTTACGCTAAACTTTGCGTCAATTAAGAGCGCTTGGTTCACAGGGCGACTTTTAGTGCGCCTGTGAAGCATCGGCAAGCAAGGGAGCGAACGCTTGCCGTCAATAACGATGAAACCACCCGTTTTCAGGAGATGAGACGTTTCCATGGCCCAGCATAATGCCTTTTACGCCCAGTCCGGTGGCGTTACCGCCGTCATCAATGCCAGCGCCTGCGGCGTTATCGAAGCTTGCCGGCAAGCCCCCGACCAAATCGGCAAGGTGTATGCCGGCCATAACGGCATTATTGGTGCGCTGACGGAAGACCTGATCGATGTCACCCAGGAGAGTGATGATGCCATTGCGGCACTTCGTCATACGCCTGGCGGTGCGTTCGGTTCGTGCCGCTACAAGTTGAAGGATATTGATACCCACCGCGCCCAGTACGAGCGCCTGATCGAAGTCTTCAAAGCGCACGATATCCGCTATTTCTTCTATAACGGTGGCGGTGACAGCGCCGACACCTGCCTAAAGGTGTCACAGCTTTCAGAAAAGCTTGGTTACCCGCTGACCGCGATTCATGTTCCTAAAACCGTCGACAATGACCTGCCCATTACCGACAACAGCCCCGGTTTTGGCAGCGTCGCAAAGTATATTGCCACGTCTACCCGTGAAGCATCGCTGGATATCGCCTCCATGTGCGCCACGTCGACCAAAGTGTTCGTGCTGGAAGTAATGGGCCGCCATGCGGGCTGGATTGCCGCCGCAGGCGGACTGGCAGGCGAAGGTGAAGGCGAGCCGCCACACCTGATTATCTTCCCGGAAGTGGCTTTTAACCGTAAAGCGGTCATGGCACGGGTGGATGAGAGCGTTAAGAAGTACGGCTACTGCGTCATCGTAGTATCGGAAGGCGCGCGCTACGAAGACGGCACCTTCCTGGCAGATGCGGGTAACACCGATGCTTTCGGTCACCGCCAGCTAGGCGGCGTTGCGCCCACTCTGGCCGGTATGATCAAGCAAGATTTAGGCTACAAATACCACTGGGCCGTGGCCGACTACCTACAGCGTGCGGCTCGCCACTTAGCGTCAAAAACCGACGTTGAGCAAGCATACGCAGTGGGCCGTGAAGCGGTGACGCTGGCACTGGCGGGCAAGAACTCCATGATGCCGGCGATCCGCCGTATTTCACAAACCCCCTACCAGTGGGATGTGATTTCTGCGCCGCTGTCGCAAATTGCCAACCAAGAGAAATTCATGCCTCGCGATTTCATCAGCGAGAACGGCTTTGGCATTACTCAAGCATGCCGAGACTACCTCTCGCCGCTGATCCAAGGCGAAGACTTCCCTCCGTTCGAGAATGGCCTGCCCAAAGTCGCCAAGCTCAAGCTGGCGAAAGTGGAGCAGAAGCTGCCTAAATTCACACTGTAACTTCTCGGCTGGCTGAAACGCTGGTGTCTAGTCCTGAAATAGATTGACACTTATTTCATCTCAAACGCCCAGTGCACTGCATTGGGCGTTTTGTATTTCAGCGCTAGGTGTGGCCACTGACTGTTATAAATC
>NZ_JAMZBE010000184.1:0-6177 GCF_024158645.1 Halomonas sp. 707B3 | reverse complement strand
GTTCATGGCCATTTTGACGTTGGTAAGGTCCACATCAGAATGGTCCGCTTTGACGCGGATTTTGACGTTGTAGTCGATGACGCGTTTCACCGCGACGAGGATTTTCATAAGGCATGCTCCAGCGATTGAACCATCGGCTTTTTATTCCGCATAGCAAAATAATATTTCACTTTATAAAAATAACAATAAAAAAACGCCTGCCAAAGGTCAAGCGTTTCCTTGAACAGCCCACCTCAGAAAGGCGACCAACCAAACCATAACGCCAGCAGCGGTATCGCCGCGATCAGAAAGCGCCCGTTCCAGCGGTAACCGATGCGGGTGGCGGGTACGCCAGTAAAGCGCGAGAGAATCAGCATGGAAGCGGTCATTGGTGATGACATCAGCGCCAGCGCCCAGCCTACCATTAACGATGCCCCAATCAGCTCAGGCGTTAACCCATCAATGCCCAGCGTGGGTAACAGGCCCACCAACAGCGTCACCGTAACAATCGGGTTGACGCCTATTTGCGCTAGCCCCACCACCATCAGCATGGCCAACACCGCATTCAACGTGCCCAGCGGGTCTAGCACCGCCAATAGCGGTGCAAGCTGCTGGGTGTCCACTAAGCCCACGCATACATGCCCCAAATAGCCTGCCGCCCCGAGCACCACAATCTCATTGGCGCTGGGAGACAGCAACCAAGGTAGCTGACGATGCACCGCCGTTATGGCGGCAGGCAATCCACCATAGCCTAGCCTACGACGCTGCCAAGCCAGCCATAAAAGCGCCCCGGTAGGCGCGCCCAGCAGCGCGGCAATGGGTAGTCGTAAGTCCAGCAGCCACGCAATGGAAAACACCAGCGCCACAATGCCGATTAGCAAAACGCTAAACTGCGCCAACGGGCGCAGCGACGGGGTGACATAGGTTTTATTGGCAGGTGGGTGCGGGCCGGTGAAATAGTCCACCGCCCAGCCCGCCATAAAAATCAGCGCGGCGGCCCCTAGAATATAGGGTGCCAGCTGTGGCCAGGTGACCTGAGGAAGGCTTGAGAGCACCACGGCTACCCCAATACCCATGGGCGAAATCAGCGGTGCCAGCGAAAATCCGCGCAGCAGCGCCAGCATCATGCGCCGCTGACGGGCCTCGCGCACCCAGGCGCGCCCTTGGGCGGCACTCAGGGTATTGCTCTTTTCGATCATCGCTGCGAACAGATTCAGCACTCCAATGTTCAGAATGATGCCAAACAGCGCCGAGCCCAGGGATAAGATCGGGTAGCGGCGGCTAGGCGGCTGAAGCAGCATGCTTTGCCCGCAGCGGCGCACTAAACGAGAGCGATAGGCAGGTAGGCGCAACATGCTCAGCGCCACCACAAAGGTAGCAAAAAACGCGAAACGCCCACTCGCCTCAAACAGCAGCTGCCCAGGCGTAGGCGAGCGCCACAGCGCGAGCAGTGTGAGTACGCCAGCGGCACACAGCAGCCCCTTAGCCATGCGGGTGAGTTGGCCCTTCAGGGTCATCAAATAGAGCAGCAGCACGCCAACGCCTGCGGCTTGCCACGCCACGCTGCCACCCACCAAATGAATCAGCGTGGCAAGCGTCACCAGTAGCAAACAGGAAACCCGCAGGCGGGCTGGGCTCACTCGCTAGACTCCCTCAACTGCGGGTCGGGAACGCCTTGTGACGATTCGCTGCCGCTACGGCGACGAAAAGAGCCTTCGCCCATAGCGACGAGATTGCCCTGCTCATCCACGATCTCACCGCTGGTCATGAAGGTTTTTTGCCCGCCGCCACGCAGCGTGCCCGTGGCCCTTAACACGCCTTGCCGAGCAGGCCCCACAAAGGTGGTAGTGAGTGACAGCGTCATCCCACGACGAATATTCCCCGGCACATCGCAGTGCAGGCCCGCTAGGCTTAAGGCACTGTCCAGCATGGAAGCCAGTACACCGCCATGCACATTGCCGCTGCGGTTAAGGTGCTTGGGTTCAATGGTGAGTTCCACTACCGCGCGCCCCTCTTCCCACTCCACCACGTGCATGCCCAGCAGTTCGTGATAACCCATCAGCGCCTGCGGTGTGATTGAGGCGTCAGCGCCGTCTGTTTCGCTCATAAAGCGCTCTCCTGCTGGGCCAAGTCGCGTAGCCGTCCTTTTAAAATCTTACCGCTGGCAGTGGAAGGCAGCGCATCCATCAGCACAATTTGGGTCGGACGCTTATAAGGCGCAAGCCGTTCGGCAATAAAGGCTTTGAGTTCTGCCATATCAACCTCAATACCCGGCTCGCACTGCACGAATGCCACGACCTCTTCATTGCCTGCCACCTGCCGCCCAACCACTGCGGTTAACGTCACCGCAGGGTGCTCATTAATCACTGCTTCCACATCCGGCGGGTAGATGTTGAAGCCCGAGCGAATAATCAGCTCTTTACTGCGGCCCACGATATAGAGCTGATCGTCGTGATCCAGCTTGGCGATATCACCGGTATTGAGCCAGCCATCTTCCGTTAAGGTGGCGCGGGTGGCGTCCGGCTGGCGGAAGTAACCTTTCATGATATTAGGGCCACGCACCCACAGCTCGCCGATCTCATCGCCTGCCTTTTCTGACGTGCCGCTGCTGCCTAAGGGCTCTAACCGATACTCCAACAGCGGCAGCACGCGGCCCACGGTGCTGCTCTGGTGTCGGTCTTCAATGCGGGTTTGACTAATCGTTGGGCTGGCTTCGGTGAGACCGTAGCCATTGTGCAGCGTTAGGCCAAACGCAGCTTCCACGCGTTTTTTGGTATCGCTATCCAGCGGCGAGCCGCCTGCGGAGATATAGATAAGCGCAGGCGCTTCTAACGCGCGCTGCTCACGCTTCAAGTACTCCAGGGCGCGAGCGTACATGGCAGGCACGCCCTGAAGCACGGTAATGCGCTCCTCTTTGAGCGTTGCCAACAGTTGAGCAGCCTCGAAACGCGGCACGGTGTAAAGGCACGCGCCGTTATACAGCGAGCCCATACACACTGATGAGAGGCCAAACACATGAGACATCGGCAGCACGCCGTACACCCGCTGCCCTTCACTCAGATGACGCATGCCGCCGGAAATAGAGGCGATATACAGAATACCGCGATGGGTCAGCATGACGCCTTTCGGCGTACCGGTGGTGCCTGAGGTGTAGATCATCGCGGCTACCTGCTCGGCACCGCTGGCGTGAACAGGCTCTGGCTCGCTATCAAATAGCGATGAAATCGCCAAGCCGCCGAGCTGCGGATGCTGATAGCGGTCAGCCGCGTGGCGCTCGGCGTGCTGGCTCGCCTCTTGGGAGGCTTCGCAGGTGTAAAACACTCGGCGCGGCAGGCAGTTGCCTTGGATTAAATCCACTTCCTGAGCGGAGAGGCGCGAATTGACAATCGCGACCCAAACATCCATTTCACTGGCGGCCAACAGCAGTACCACCAGGGCACGGCAGTTTTCACTGACCGTCATAATACGGTCGCCGGGCCGTATGCCTAAATTAGCTAACCACTCGCAGGCGGCATGAATCTCTTGCCCCAGCTCGGCGTAGCTCCAGCGAACGCTGCCATCCACAAGCGCGGGGTGATCCGCTAGGCGTTTCGCGTTTTCCAGCACGCGGGTGCTCAAGCGCTCGGGAAGTTCTGCTAAAAGCTCGCTTGCCAGACGGCCAAAGATCTTCTCATCTGGCGCTTGGTAAGGGACCGACAGGGCCATTAGGACGCCTCCCGCACCATGTTCCGGGCAATCACCAGCTGCTGAATTTGCGTCGTCCCTTCGTAAATGCGGAACAAGCGCACATCGCGATAGAAACGCTCAACGGCGTATTCCGACATATAGCCCGCACCGCCGTGCACCTGCACGGCGCGATCCGCGACGCGACCCACCATCTCGGCACAGAACAGCTTGCAGCAGGAGGCTAGGGTTGAGACGTTTTCGCCATCATCCTTGCGGCGTGCGGCGTCCATGACCATGGTTTTACCTGCGTAGGCTTCGGTTTTGCTATCTGCCAGCATAGCCTGCACCAGTTGATGCTCCGCCAGCGGCGCACCAAACTGCTTACGCTCCATGGTGTAGCGCAGCGACTCTTCGACCAAACGCTCGGCCACGCCCACACACACCGCAGAAATATGCAGTCGCCCACGGTCGAGCACTTTCATGGCGGTTTTAAAGCCTTGCCCCTCTTTGCCGCCAATGATGTTTTCAGCCGGTACACGGCAGTTATCAAAAATGATATCGCAGGTATGCGCGCCCTTCTGGCCCATCTTGTTATCTGCCGGGCCGCGAATCAGACCGGGCGTATTGCCTTCAACAATAAAGGCGGAGATACCGCCAGCGCCTTTGTTGTCTGGGTCGGTACGCGCCATCACGGTGAACAGGTCCGCTTCCGGGCCGTTGGTGATATAGCGCTTGGTACCGTTTAACACGTAGTGGTCGCCATCGCGCACGGCGGTGGTGCGCAGGCTGGCGGCATCGGAGCCAGAGTCCGGCTCGGTCAGGCAGAACGAGCTAAGAATTTCGCCGGTGGCCAAGCGCGGCACGTATTTGGCTTTCTGCTCTTCAGTGCCGTCAATCAGAATGCCTTGGGCACCGATACCATTATTCGTACCGAATACCGAGCGGAACGCCGGAGACGTTTTGCCGATTTCCATGGCTACCAGAGCTTCTTCTTCCATCGTGAGCCCTAAGCCGCCGTATTCTTCAGGAATGGATAGCCCGAACAGCCCCATCTCCTTCATTTCCGCGAGGATCTCGGCGGGCACTGCATCCTCTTCGGCAAGCCGTGCCTCATTGGGAATCAAACGCTCCCGTACAAAGCGGGCAATGGTATCAACCAACTGATTCAGCAGTTCGGGATCACGGATCATAACGGCTCCTGGTGGCAACGATATTTTTATGGTTGGTGTTCGCGCGGGCAGTGAGGCCTGCAGCAATAATTCTGCATGGCGAAACTAGCGTTCACTCTCTTGTCAGGCACTTTTGCATAGCCTAGGATGGCAGTCAATAAACGAAATGCTATTTTGCAATGCAGAACAACAAACTCTTGCAGCGAGGATTTTGACCTATGTCCAACGACGCAGTCGCCCATTCGTTCAACACTCTTGGAATTGTCGGCACCGGGGCCATGGGTAGAGGGATTGCTCAGCTCGCCGCGCAGGCAGGCCTGAACGTCATGCTATTTGATGTAAAAGAAGGCGCGGTGGCGGAAGCGACTGCCTTTATTAATGGGTTATGGCGGCGCAGCGCCGACAAGCAGCGGATTACCCAAGCCCAAGCCGAGCAGTACGGCGAACGATTGATTGAGGCCCGCGACCTCGCCGCCCTCGCCCCCTGCGATATCGTCGTTGAAGCCATCATCGAGAAGCTGGAAGCCAAACAGGGGCTGTTTAGCGATTTAGAGGGCATTGTTCGCCAGGATGCCGTGCTCGCCACCAACACCTCTTCGCTGTCTGTTACCGCAATTGCTGCCGCCTGCCAGCACCCAGAGCGCGTGATTGGCTTTCACTTTTTCAATCCCGTTCCGCTGATGAAAATCGTGGAAGTGATTCCGGGGTTACGTACCGCTAACGACGTCACCCAGCGGGTCAATGCCTTGGGCACCGCCATGGGCCACTTTACCGCCCTGGCCACAGATACCCCTGGCTTTCTGGTCAATCACGCCGGGCGCGCTTTTGGCACCGAAGCACTGCGCGTTCTGAGTGAGAGCGTGACCGACCCCGCCACCATTGACCGCATCATGGTGGATCAAGGTGGTTTTAGAATGGGGCCGTTTACCCTGCTGGACCTGACTGGCCTGGATGTTTCCCATGCGGTGATGGAGTCGGTGTACCACCAGTATTATGAAGAGCCGCGCTTTCGCCCTTCACCACTCACCCGCCAGCGGCTCTCAGCAGGTTTGTTGGGGCGCAAAACCGGTGAAGGCTTTTATCGCTACGTGGATGGCCAGCAGCAGATGCCGGAAGAGCCCGCCATTGCGCCAGCCTCGCCTTGCCCCGTGTGGATCAGCCAAGACGACCCTGGCAGCGCCGCCCAGCTTGCCGAACTGGTCAGCACGGCGGGTTGGCCACTAGAAAGTGCGGACCAGCCCTCCTCAGAGGCGCTGTGCCTGCTGACACCACTGGGCGAAGACACCACGCAGTGTGCCCTGCGCCAAGGCTTGAATGCCGAGCAGTGCGTCGCGGTGGATATGCTGGCGGGGCTGGATAAGCG
>NZ_JAMZBE010000183.1:0-6211 GCF_024158645.1 Halomonas sp. 707B3 | reverse complement strand
CATGGCACTGTCTGGGTGAATGGCGATAATGGCTATATTGCCATGCAGGTCAGTGGGTTAGAAGTGCTTCCGGGGGCCGGTCTCACGGATTCAGGATACAGGATGACACGATGATGAGTATTTCTAAGGCGATTCAAGACATTGGTAAATGCTAATGAACGATAAGCAGAACGCTCTAGATCACGAAGCATCACGTCTAGCCGCACTGATGGATTACCACATCCTGGATACGCCCCAAGAGCCCGCGTTTGACGATATCGTTGAAGTAGCATCTATTATTTGCCAAGCGCCTGTCGCCGTTATTAATTTTATAGACAAGGATCGGCAATGGTTTAAGTCTGTTAAAGGGCTTTCTGTGCGTGAAACACCACTGGACATTTCTATTTGCTCCCACGCCATTTTACAACCAGGGCTGTTCGTAGTGCCTGATACCACACAGGATGAGCGCTTTGCGAGTAACCCGCTGGTAACGGGGGACCCCTTTTTACGCTTCTATGCAGGTGCATTGCTCAAAAGCCCTGATGGTTACCCACTAGGCACGCTATGTGTGCTTGACTACCATCCCCGAGATATCGACCAGCAACAACGCTTTGCGCTACAAGCGTTGGCCAACCAAGTGATGGCGCATATGGAATTGATGCGCTCGCACCGAGAGCAAAAACGCCTAATCGCTGAGCTTGAAAGCGCTCGGCACGAAATGGCCAACTTAGCTGCGACGGATGTCCTCACTGGGCTACTGAATCGCAGAGCGTTTGAACGAAGGCTTCGCAGTACGCTGGCATCCATAAAGCGTGGCGCATCTCCAGCAGCGCTCGTGATGCTCGACATCGATAATTTTAAGCAAATTAACGATATGTATGGCCACCCAGTGGGAGACAGTGCCATCAAATGCTTTGCCGAGCGCTGCCGTTCCATTGTGCGTCAAGCGGATGTATTGGCCCGCTGGGGCGGTGAAGAGTTTATGTTATTAATGCCTCACACAACTGTGGATGAAGCGTATCAAGCGGCTAGCCGATTGCGTCAGTTATTGGCGAGCCAGGCAATGATAGCCGATACAACCGAACCGCTCTACGTGACGGCAAGCATGGGAATTTGCAGCCTAGATGAGGCGAGTAACCTGCAAGATCGGCTACGCGACGTCGATCAATTACTTTATCAAGCCAAAGAGCGGGGCCGAGATTGCATTGCTCTAGAAGGCCCATCGCCTGATCTTGGGAGCAGCGCCTAACACAGCGTGGTCAGTCAGGCTTTAGCTGCTTGGTTGAGGGTTGCCAAAGCCATCTATTAATGGTGTGAATATAAAAATATTTAGCTTTTTTTGGAATACTTTTCTGTAAGTAGGTCGTTGAACCTGCCCATTTCTTCAGCCCATGGCTTGCTGATGTTAAGTAGCTGTTCGCAGACTTTTTTCAACGCCTCTGGTGTAAAAAAGGTGCCTTGATCCTCTATATGAGTGAAGAATTCTTTAACGTTTCCGTGGCAGAGGTTGTTTCTTAACCTAACGATTTCAACGGGTTCTCGGCGCTGTTGTCCGGGTGCCATTTTACGTTCAAATTCTTCTTCGTCCTCCATTGCAAGAATTTCAATTTTTAAACCGACACACCTTGCCTTGTGAAGCAGGGCGTTACTTAATGTCTGACCAGGGTTGAGGTTAAGGTCATCCACTCCTCGGTGGTGGTAAGCATGAAGAGCCCGGACGCTTGCTTCAATACCTATCAGCAAGCAGGTTGCGGAGGCAATATAGAGACCATGGCGATAAGCTTCTTTACCTTCTACGAAAAAATAATGCATTTCAGCGCCGCCAATGCGACGCCGGTAATTGTGTAGCGCGAAGAAGTACTTTAGCTGATCCTCAACTGATCTTTTCATATTACCTCACCAGCCGCCAGTGTTCGTCGTCCTGCTGGGCTTGGCCGAGGGCGGCGAGGGCGGAGAGTACCTCATTGACGCCTTTTAGCGGTTTGCGTTTGAACTGAGCGGCCAGGCTTTCCGCGCTGTGGGGGCTGGCGGCGAGCATGTCGCGTAGCAGTGTGACCTGGGTGGCGAGGTCTTTGGGCCAGGTGGTTTTGGTTTTGTCGGCGGCTGGGGCGTTGGCCTCAGCCGTGGTGCTTTGCAGCTCTTTTTGCGTGGGGGCGGCTTCTTCCGGCGCTTGGTAATCTGGGCGTAGCCAGCGCACCTTGCCTTGCGCTTCTTCTGCGGTGCGCTGTTTGTTGAGCGCCACTAGGCGCATCAGCAGCTCTTCTTCGGCTTCTGCTTGGGCGGCGGGTTTATCCGGCAAGGGCGTAGTGGCTCCGGGTAAGCCCACGAGTGCTTTTGCCAAGTCATCCCAGCCGTAGGCGTTAAATACTGCGCGGTCTAAGGCATCGTGGTCGGCAAGCAGGGTGCTGACCAAGCCTTGCTGGTTGATGGTTTGCTCTCTGGCGTTGAGCTCTTCGCCTGCGCGAAGTTTCTCCATCACGTTGTATATACCGGTGAGCGTGAGCGTTGGGTGCTCTGCCTGCTGACGCTTGCGATGGGCGTCGATCTGCTCGGCCAGTTGGCCGATCTTCGCCGCCTGCTCGTCGGTAAGCTCTGGGAAGGGGAAGGTCTCGAAGCAGAGTGTATTATTATAAGTTGGTCGATCTTCCAGAGTGCCGCCAGATTTAAGCGACCATATGTTATGGACTCGAGAGCTTAATATTCCTAACGAGTGATGCTTGTCCAAGGCAATGCAGGCAAGGTTGTAATCGGCTGCAGTCGATATCTTTATGGTGGTAAAAACACGATGCTTAGCCACTCGAGTGGTCACTATTAAATGCGTTAGCTTTCCTGACATTTCACGCAAGTCGCTACGTGAACGCCTATGAAGCCACCAGTTTTTTCTTAGTTTGGGATCTCTGTTTTGCTCTCTTTCAGGCTTTACTCGGTTTAAGACCCACTGATAAAGATCTGGGTAGGCATTACGTGCCTCGCTTTCGCTTAAGCCATGAAAATCAATTAAATACACATTTCTTGGGGACTGAATTATATCTTTTCCATTGACGTAGTAACGTAGAACAGGTGCTTCTTTATATTTTTCAATTAACTTAAGTTGTGCATGGTCGTTAATCGAAAGAACGAAACCTGTACTACCTGGTTAAAAACCACGCTGACTGATTCCAGAGTTACTTTTAAGTGACTTAGCCCCCGCCACATCTGCCCCAATACTCAAATCGGCAAATACCTTACCCTCACGGCGGCTTAGTCCCACATTGCGGGCTTCGCGGCCTTCATCGCTGTTTTCATTAGTCACTTGCTGTAGCAGCCCAGGCGCTTCGCCTGCGCGGGCTACAGTCATGGCGATGCGTACGGCGGCACCGTCGTTGCCATCTACCCAGGGGTGGTCGGGAATCGCGAAGGTGAGCGAGAGCGGCTTTTTAGCATCGTTTAGATGCGGTTCCAGCACGCGGCGGTTGAAGGTTTTGCGAAGGCTGTTGGTGGTAATAAAGCCAAACTGCTGGGCGTGGCCGTTGCGTACAGCGTCAGCGGCGATATGCCACCAATACATCACAAAATCGGCAGATTCCGGCACCGTGCCTTTAAATACCTGGCGCACGGCGTCTACATAGCCATCGCCGAGTGCGCGGCGCATGGTAGAGGCCCCAATAAACGGCGGGTTGCCGACAATGTAATCCGCTTCCAGCCACTCGGCGCGCTTAGGGTTGTGGTAGCGGTACACGGTGGTGCGGGCAGTTTCATCAGGGATCAGCTCGCCGGTGGCGGGGCTTTTCTTCATGCTGATGCCGTCCCAAATGGTGACTTCCTGGCCGTTGTCGTCCAGCAGCGGCTCGCGGCGTTCAAATTCTATCAGCGCATCGCGGTTTTCGATGTTGTGGAAGTCTTTGAGTATCGGCTCGGGCAGGTCGAGCTTGCCGTTAATGCGGTAGTGCCACTGCAGGTAACCAATCCACAGCACAATTTCGGCAATGGCGGCGGCGCGGGGGTTAATTTCCATGCCGAGGAACTGCTGGGGCGAGACGGTAAAGCCTTCGGCTTCTAAGGAGTCTTGCCCGCCGCTGAGGTCGGCAATCAGGTTTAACACCTCGCCTTCCAGGCGCTTCATGTGCTCAAGCGCGACATACAGGAAGTTGGCGCTGCCGCAGGCGGGGTCCAGCAAGCGTACTTGGCAGAGCTTGTGGTGAAAGGCTCGCAGGCTCTCTAGCGCTTTATCGGTTTTGCCTTTCTGGTTGTGGGTTTCCGCGACCACCTGGGCGGTGGCCCACTCTCGGCGTAGAGGTTCAATCAGCGTGGGCATGACCAGCCGCTCGACGTAAGCGCGGGGCGTGTAGTGGGCACCTAGTTTGTGGCGTTCGCGGGGGTCTAGGGCGCGCTCCAGCAGCGTGCCGAAAATGGCCGGTTCCACAAAGCGCCAGTCGGCTTTGGCGGCATCAATCAGCAGTTGGATTTGCGCGGGGGTGAGCGGGATGGGGTCGATGCCTTTGAACAGGCCGCCGTTAAAGCGCATTACCTTGGCCGTGAGTACGCCGCTAAAACCGCCGCTGTTCATGCTTTACCATAACGAGCCAATGGCGTCGGCAAAGTGCTCGGGGGGCTCTTTCATGCGGGTGAGGAAGTCGGTAAAGCTGTTTTTAGGCAGCAGCTCTACGTCTTCACTGAACATGGTGAACAGGCAGCGCTTCAAAAAGTGCGCCACGCGGTCCACTTCGTAACCATCGGCTTCTAGTGTTTTGGCAAGCTGGGCCAGCGTTGCGCTTACTTCGCGAGTCACGCGGGCGGCGTATTGGCTCGGGTCTAGGGTATCGGGAGCTTCCCACAGGGCTTTTAGGCGCTGCTGTACCTCGGGCTGGCGTAAGTCATCCAGTTTGATTTGGTAGTTACGCGGGTCGGGGAAGGGCACATAGGTGCCACCGGAGCGCGAAAATTCAGAATAAAGTGCTAGGGTGCGGCCGACATCCGTCACTACGATAAATGGCGGGCGACCTTCGTCGGCGGGCAGGGCGCGCACGTACTGGTCGGCTTGGTTATAGGCCGCCTGCATGGCCTTGTCCCAGCCTTTGGTGGCCAGCCCCTTGCCAGTTTGTTTGGCTTCCAAGACAAACGCGCCGCGTTTATAGAGGTCGATAAAGCCGCGATTTTCGCTGCCGTCGGGGTTTTGAATATCTACCCGGCGCTCGAAGGTGTAGGCGTTTTCAATGTTGTCTTTGCTGGCTGGGTCGGGCGTAGGTAGCGTCAGTAGTGCGCATAGCTCTTAAAGGAATAGCTGGTAGTTGGCCTTTTCGGTGCCGGTAGTGCCCTTCCAGCGGGCAATAAAGGTCTCAACGGCTTCAGGCGTAGCAACAGCAGCGGGCGCGTCAAACATCAGCAAGCATCCTTTCAGGCAGGGGTCTAACCACGTTAAGCGGGGTTAGATAGCAGCATGCTTGCGTTGAGTAAAAGATAGTAAGAAGTGATTAATAAAAGCGGTTAACGATTAGCAAGCTAATAATAAAAGCAAATCATTATCATTTACATAGTTATTAACATTTGATACTCTGTTTCATATAAAACAACGCTGCATTCCTGTTTATGGAACAGCAGCCGGATGTGGGGCTTGGCACGTACGCACCTATTATCTTTCTCAAGGGAACGCAACAAATGTTAATGACGAAGAAAAAACCCCTCCCCATCGCGATTGAGTCGCGTAGCCCTAATGCAGTGAATGCACGCCGCACTTTAATGACAGCAAGTGCCTGTATGTTGGCAGCCATGAGTATTCATACCCATGCACAAACGAACACGGCCAACGCCGAGCCGCTGGATACGGTAACGGTTACTGGCTACCGCGGCACTTTTATGGAAAGCGTCAAATATCAGCGCGATGTGCTTGAAACGCCGCGTATTGTCACGGTGCTTACCAGTGACTTGCTAGAAGACCAAAATGTGACCGAACTGCGTGATGCGTTGCGTAACGTGTCAGGCATTAGCCTTCAGGCAGGTGAGGGCAACCCGCCAGGGGGCGACCAATTGAAGATTCGTGGCTTCAATGCTCGCGATGATATCAATGTAAACGGCAGCCGTGATTTAGGTAACTATTTCCGGGACCCCTTCTATGTGGATCAAATTGAAGTGGTGAAGGGGCCAAACTCTGCCTTTTCAGGCCGCGGTTCGGCGGGCGGCACGATTAACTTTGTGACGAAACAGCCGCTCATGGAAGATCGCAACCGTTTAGAAACATCGCTAGGAACCGATGAGC
>NZ_JAMZBE010000182.1:0-6243 GCF_024158645.1 Halomonas sp. 707B3 | reverse complement strand
AAGTTACGTTTTGGTCTTGTTACCATGCTGCCACCTAGTGATGTCTTGGTGCATATTAGCACCTCTAAGTAGGTGGCCAAATTCACTATGCCACTACAAAGACCCCGACGGCCGCTGGGTGATATGGTCGCTGATTGAAGACATTACCGAGCGCCGCCGATTGGATAAAATGAAAAACCAATTCATTGCTACCGTTAGCCACGAACTACGCACACCGCTAACCTCCATCAACGGCTCTCTCGGCCTACTGGCAGGCGGTGCCGTGGGAGAACTCCCCGCCCCGGTGACAGCACTGCTGGATACCGCTCAGCGCAATGCGCAACGTCTGGCGTTATTGATCAACGACTTGCTAGATATGGAAAAACTGGTAGCGGGCAAAATGCCAATGAACCCGGAGGAGCAAGCACTCACTCCCCTGGTAAATGAGGCCATCGAGTCACTCGCAGGCTACGGTGAGCAGCATAAAGTAGCCATCCACACCTCTGGCCATTGGCCGAAGGTTCAAGTCTTGGTCGATGGCCCCCGGCTGATTCAAGCCCTCACCAACTTAATGTCGAATGCGATTAAGTTCACCCCTCAAGGCGATGCTGTTGATGTATCGGTCACTTTCAACGGCGATAAAGCGACGATCATCGTGCGCGACCATGGCCCTGGCGTAGACCCTGCGTTTAAAAGCCAACTGTTCCAGCGCTTTTCTCAAGCCGACAGCAGCGATACACGCAAGCTTCCTGGTACCGGGCTTGGGTTAGCCATTACCCGGGAAATTACCCATCAGCTCGGTGGCGAAGTGCACTACCGAGATGCCACAGGCGGTGGCAGCGAATTTTATATTGAGCTACCAGGGCGAGAGGCATAGCACGCCCGGCACTTCTTCTAGAATGGCCTAAAAGGCTATTGTTTAGCAGTAAAAACCACCCTTCTAAGGCTCAATGTAAACGCCCTACTTTATTGGTAGGGCGCTGCAAAATCAGTACGTCACGATGCATCCAGGCCCGGCCTACCCCCACTCAAGCTGGCAATATTCCGCGCTTGTAAGATATCTCTTACAAACATGTCAGAGATGTCTTACATAATTTTATCGGTATATAGGCTAAGGTGTGAATACGCCAAAGCATGCCGCGTACAGGAAGTGCGACAAGTTATCTCAAGGACGATGCCAAGGAAGAAGTTAGGCGGAAGGAACAAGGACACGCGGCAAGCCATGGATGGCTTCTTTACTCCCTCTTATGTTCGATAGCGCTGCTTCACCCCGCACCTTTGCAGTATCCAACGACTGTTGAAACCACCCACCTCGGCTTATGCCACCAGCAGTACCACTGCCACAAAGCCCTCACCGCTTACTTGATGACGACCACAATGGTAGCTAGTCTGTGAGTAGGATTTGTACAAACGTAAGCGTAAGCAGCAAACTTCCGTATAAATTCTAGCCATAGACGGCGCACCAATACCTGTACGGCCAGCGCCGTCCTCAATTCATAAGGAGAGTGAAGCGATGTCTAGCCCAGAGCATAAGCAAAAAATCTGGAAGATGATTAAGGATATCAAAGTAGGTATGTTGGTAACGTTAGACCACGATATGCCCCGAGCTAGGCCCATGCACCTAGTGCAGGACGAATACGACGGCACGCTCTGGTTCTTTACCCGCCGCAGCGCTGAAAAAGTACTGGAAACCCAAAGCGACCACGACGTGTGCCTCAGCTTTTCCGACCAAGAAGAAGGCACGTATGTTTCCCTTTCGGGCAAAGCCAACGTGATCGACAACCGGGAGCTGATCGAAAAATACTGGAACCCCTTTGTGGCTGCCTGGTTCCCTGAAGGCAAAGACGACCCCGATGTCGCCCTGCTGGAAGTGAAAGTAGAAATGGGCGAACACTGGAAAGCCAAAGAGAGCAAAACGTTCCAGCTTTACGAGATTGCCAAAGCCAATCTCAAAAAAGACGCTACGCCCAACTTGGGCGAAAACGAGAAATTCGGTGGATAAGCCACTCACAAAGCGCCCGCTGGTTCGGGCGCTTTTTTCTATCGTGCTCACAGCGATAGTTTGGGTAGCCAGCCCTTTTGCCTGGGCAAAAATCGACACGGCCGCCACTTCCACCGCCTGCGCCCCTACCGAACAGCAGCAACAGATGCTGGCACGCGTTAACGAGGCCAGAAACCAAGCCCGCCAATGCGGCGAGCAATCTTTCAACGCCGCCAGCCCCCTCACCTGGAGCTGCCCGCTCACCGCCGCCGCGCAAGCCCACGCAGACGACATGGCCGCTAACGACTACTTCAGCCACACCGGCCAAGACGGCAGCGGCGTAGGCGAACGCGCCACCCAACAAGGCTACCACTGGCGCACCGTCGGCGAAAACATCGCCGCTGGCCATACCAACGCCGAAGCGGCTATTGAAAGCTGGATTAAAAGCCCTGGCCACTGCCGTAATTTAATGAACGATGATTTCACGGAGATGGGCATGGCCCACGCTGAAAATGCCGACGCGCGGTTTACTCATTATTGGGTGCAGACGCTGGGGGCGCCGCGGTAACAGAACAGACACGAAGATAGAGGTTTTTGGCTCACCTGGCAGGAGTTTAAAAAACACATTAAGCAATTGAATTATATGGCCTTAACATGAAATATAAAAAACCAATATACCACACCGTATACCAGCCCCCTCCATCTGCAACCCGCTAACGGCTTATCGTTGGATAACACCACTCGCGATTCAGTTTGCGGCACAGATGGACTTCTTACGGCCGAGCCGTGTGAAAACGTTTGGAGCGTCTCACGCCGGTCAAAAATCAATCAATATTGGTGCTCTCTCGCAAATTCTGAGGTAGTTGCATGGCAAGATTGCTCCAGATTTAACGTACAATCTTCTCCTTCAGGACAGCCAGAGTGTTTTCACACAGGCTCTCCGCCAGAAACGGACTTTAAGGCGACACTGATATAACGCAAAGCTAAGTGGCTAACAAACGTACCACTCAGCTAAATTGACCGCCGTAAACACTAAATTCAAATGAACGCAAAATGCCGAATGTTTGTTAGTCCATCTTGAGTGACTTATTATACCTACTGTTCAACGTAATCTTCTTCTATTTCACGTGCGAGATTTTCAAAGCTTTTATGGCTCTCTTGCAGATAAAATAAGAATATTCGTGCATCTGCCTCTGAAAAGTCATTCATATTAGAGTTAACCAGGTAAGCTTTCACTCGTTTAATTCCGTGAAAGTACTCATCAAGTTCGTACTGAATATGGTCAGGTAACTCATTTCTCTCTTGCAATGCACTTCGGAAGTTATTGTATGTCTCTTCGATTGACTCAAGCATACTAAGACCAAATGAAACATTTGAATTGGATGGTGAGTATATTGCCTGCCCAACCTTTTCAAACATATACCCCATTGTTGAGTGAAGAATATCTGCTAGAGGTTTTCCCATAAATTTAGCCCTATGTTGCTCGTCAATTTCTCGAAGCTTATAACTGATTAATGCGTAAGCATTATTAATACCGATTAGCTGTGTTTCTACTATTTTTTTGAAATCAACGTCGATGAACTCACTTTCCCCCTCGTCGTAGAAACGAGCTAGAGTAAAGCCACCTTTACTCATTGAAATCCGAGAAATGTGATTAAAGTAAGTAGTTTTCTTAACTCTATTCTTTGTTGGGTGACCTATTGAGGCATTTCTAACTGCTCTGATGCTTTTCAGTTCATCAGACAACTCATATGGCACTTCGAATGCTTCAGACAAATGGTTCATCGCATCCTGTTGAATAAATAAAGCCTGCAAAAGTCCATAGGTGTAGATATAAGACAATCCTGCTTCAATAGGAAAGTCAGATTTGAAATAACTTTTTAGCGCTAATCCTGTATCGCCTAGAGTGTCCAAAGAACTACAAATTTGACTCCAGTTATCTAACTCTGAGATCAAAACCTTTTGATATCTGTGAGTATTTATGTGTTCTCGCACTTCACTTTCGATATCAAAGAACTTGACTAAGCTCCCTTCAATATTGCTCATCTATCGCAAGTCCTCACAATAGGTATAACGACGAAGCACAGCGGCGACCTTGGAGTGGCGACGAAGGAGCCACGTAAAGGGCGTCCGGCGGCCATCGGCCGCGAACTGCTGCGCCTTGTTAAATACCGTGTTCAAGCTGATAACCCAAGCTTGCAGTAAACATATCTACCTGCGCATCTTTGAGAACATACTGAGGGATATATTGCATTCCGTCAGGGAGATCTTCTACCGGACTCAACAATGCGCCCCGACCAGGCCCGAAACGGTCAAGAATATAGTCTTTGAGGATGCTACGACCGCTTATGGAGTATGCAGTTCTAAAAATGGATAAATCACCAAGGTAACCGTTGACCTCAATCCAACAGTGACCGCCCCAACTTTTCTGCACAATTTTCCCTGTACCGCTTGGCTCAGGCAGTTTCTCCTTGTACTTAAAAATTCGAGTGCCGGAGATTTTCAAGTCGCCTGCCACAACTATGGCAGGGATGGAAAAATGATCTTTAAGGTAGCTTGCCCAGGCACAACTCAGCATTACACAGGAACCAAATGAAGGCGGCACCTCACGCATTAATGCTTGTGCGCTCTCGCCAAACGGAGCCGGGTCATGGAACCGATAACCGAAATAGGCTTCTGACTCAGCAACTCCGCGAGATTGAGCAATTTTTTGCTTAATCTTTATTTGACGTGTGTTCATAGGTATTTAACGCCCGGCTCACGCGCCGGTTTGGAGCCGCGCAGCGGCGGAAAATCGGTCGCTGTGCAGCCGATTGTTAAGCAATATCTTGGCGGATTGGCCCATGATGAAAAATGTCCTCGAAAAAAGTATCCGGTATTTTCGAAAATTCAGTATCTAAAAAAGACCGTAGCTTACGTCTCCGCGTAGACTCTCCGTTAGCTTTCATCACGTTATCAAAAACCTCTACCAACCCCCGCTGCTCCAACCGCGAAATAAAGCCCTGCATCGTGTGTAGTTGAGGCTCAAGTTGTTCATCTAGTGCTCGCACATAGCGGACTGTAATTGCAATGAGGGTCGTGAAATCCTTCAGGGTTATCTGACTAGACTCGAAATTTTCTAAGGTTTTCCGTATTTCAATACCCGCGTGCCTTTGCTTAAGGACCTGCTCGTGTTCAAGGAGAATTTTCTTCTGAAGCGGAGCCAACCCAATTTTCGCGCTATGGACGACCCTATTGCGCCATCGTACTAGCAGAACAACCATCGGCCACCAATAGGGCTCGGCATCTGAAAGATATTTGGAGATTTCAACAACTCTGTCTGCCGCTCCCTCGGTAGATAGCGCCTTATATAACCTCTCGTCCTCAGTTGAACAATCTTTGAGGAAGTCCAGGTACTTGAGAAGCGCCTCTTCAACAAAAACCAGCGACGCTCGAAGGGCAAATACTCTGGCCTTTGAGGCAGATGTCTCAGGATTAGAACTTTTCCAGCCTATTGTCAGGTCATCAGGTTTCTTGGCAGTCCCTGCTCGCACAGCAGCCAAGCCAACACAGATTGTGTTAACTGAATGGACAGCATCGCCAACCACTTCTAAGAACTGCTTGAGACCTTCACTTTCCATAACTTACTCATGTAATGGTGGTGCCGTGAGGATTCGAACCTCAGTTTCCCGCTTTCACAATCCGACATAATCGGCGGGCGTCTTGGACCGCTAGACGACAGCACCAAATTTTCTGCTTAACAGTTTTATTCATCGCATCGCGAGCTAAAGACCCCTATGAATATTCAACTCTTTCGAACGTCCGCTCAGGGTCGATAGCTGTTAGTTGGGGTGGACAGGCCACTGAACAGAAAACTACCAGCTTCTGTAACCAAACGATGACATCGACACCACTTACATTGCTAGTGATTTCCAACCCCCGGCCGCAAGTAAATTGATACTCATAAACCCCAATTTTAACTTTAATTATTTTTTAGCAGTATTGCCTATTCCTTTACGCCTGTGCAACCCGTACAGCTGCGACTTTAGGCCATCCTGCACCGGAAGGCTTTGGCACTACACAGCCTTATCAGGAATGTCCTGTTTAGCTATCGGCCAGCCGATGGCCTCGCTTTAGGACATTGATCTTCACGGGATCACAGAAGATACATAAATCCGCATGATTTCGCATGACTCCTATGCACCCAAAACCCGCTTACAGCCCAGCAACAGCGGGCTTTGGCCCGTTTTGCGGGGTGCATGAAGAATTGCCCCACAAGCGAACCCCGCAGGCGGGTGGGGGAC
>NZ_JAMZBE010000181.1:0-6292 GCF_024158645.1 Halomonas sp. 707B3 | reverse complement strand
TGGCGCGGCTGACGGTGCTGAACAGGTTAAACACGTCGTCATCAGTCAGCTTTTGGTACGAAACAGGCGCTAACAGCAGGCCGCCAGCCCCAGCCTGCTGTGCGTGCTCAGCATTGGCCAGCACATCGCGGATGCGCAGCGCACCAATGCCTACCACCACCGGCACCCCGCCGCACTCTCCACGCTCAGCTTGGCCACCCGCGCCCGCTCTTCCACGCTTAAATAAGCGTAGCTACCGGTAGAACCCAGCACGCCGATGGAATCCACCTGCGCCTGCGCCAAGCGCGCCACTAGCTGGGTAAATTCCTGCTCGTTGATGCCTTGCTCATTCATGGGGGTTAACGGAAATGCACTCAGGCCGGTAAACATGGGGGTGTCCTTTTAGGGTAAGTTAGGTATTAGCGTAGTGGTTGGCCTAGCGTATGAAAAAGTCTAGGGCAGCCCCTGTGCCTGTGGCACAGGGGCATAACACCTGTTTAGATCTGAAAAGGCATACGGAAATCGAGGGTAAAGTCTGGCGCATCGTCCGTCATGCCGATACCAATACTGGTAACAATCGACGTGGAGTCTGATAGGCCATAAGTAGCACCAAAATTTACAGAGGCGGCATTAGCGCTACTGCCAATTATCGTTTGCTCACGCCCACCACTAGCGGTAACTTTTGTTGCCAGAGCGTGCTGATGAGTAAACGACATAGAGAGACTAAATCGCTCGTTCAATGCGAAGGCTGTCCCAAACCCTAGGCGGATATTATCGCCAAGATTCACTTCACCGGGCACTACCTGATCGTTTGAGTTGATATCGTCAAAGCTTCGTTTGATGTTATGGGTGTAGCCAATATTAGCGAAGATAATGGCGGGGTCGATGGTTTTAAGAAACGATAGGCCAGTGCCTACGCCCCAAACACCGTTACCGGTAGGGAGAGTGGTCGGCACCGAGAGGTTTTCAGTTTCACCCTCTCCTGCATCCACAATCCTCGTATTCGTTCTGATGTCGTAAGGGTGTTTACCAGTAGGTGCCCGAACAGAGAAATTCCAGACAACATCGGGCCGGGATTCAGTCTCAGGTAA
Source organism: Halomonas sp. 707B3 (assembly GCF_024158645.1). Classification (NCBI taxonomy): domain Bacteria; kingdom Pseudomonadati; phylum Pseudomonadota; class Gammaproteobacteria; order Oceanospirillales; family Halomonadaceae; genus Halomonas; species Halomonas sp. 707B3. The sequence goes on along the minus strand of NZ_JAMZBE010000181.1, from coordinate 5,222 downwards.
GAGACGATAATACAGCCCGGCGCTAATATCCCCCAGGTCGCCCTGGCTGACGGTTTCTTCAACCAACCCGCCTGTTGATCCACCAGCACCAATAGTCTCGTAGTGGCTGCTGCGGTAGACATAGGGGAGCATGAGTTCTATCTCTAAACGGTCTGTTACACCGTAACGAGTATTCAAGTCGAATGTAGTGGTGTGGCTCTCTATCGTATCGACGTTGATATTGCCGAGAAAGATCGCATCCAGCGCCAAGAACCCACTTAGGGCCAAGTCACTGCGGTCGGAGTAGGAGTAGCTGATTCCTGGCTCAATCGTTAACCGATCAGAGAACAGAGCATGCTCCTCGCGTAGAACGTCCCGAACGCTTTGACTGGGCTGGGCATCTCGAACAACTTCTTCATTGGCGTCCTGTGCCATCGCTACCGGCGAGATACTCGCGGCAGCGAGAAGCAGTAACGAGAGCGAAAGTTGGTAACCGGCAGACTGCATCTGGTTTGTCGATTTGTGTTCCGGCATTATTGCCTCCCTTGAATATGAGCTCGTTACGAGCATTTTGCCTTCACTTCTCCACTCGCGAAGAAAGGCTAGACTTCTTGATACCTTTCGACAGCCTTTCAAGCAATAGTCTTGACACAATAAGCATGAAAAAGATTGACGACTCTCGTCATACTGTTTGATTAAGATTGCAGTCTAGCGAAGGCTCTACAAAAAATTAGGTTTTTTTGAGATCAGTTTCTGCGCCTACTCAATAGGCATAGATCAGCATTCATGTCGAACTGATTTATCAGGACATATTAGGGGCTAATTTTGGCTTAGCACATATTGCTGCAGGAAGTCAGCAAGGCGGAGGGCAGCCCTCAAAATTGAGAGCTGCGTAGTCAGTCGATACTTAATAGGTTGTCATCGAGAAGGTGCTACACCGTTTAAACGCCTAGCAATACAGCGATGCTGGGGCTTTTACCTAGAGATCAGATCTAGCCTTGCTACAAGTGTTCCAGTGAACGGACTGAGTTCAATAAGTGTTTGAACTCATGGTTAAACCCAGCTTCGGAGCTACTTCCCAGCTGAACATTCAAGCGCGTCATATTACTGATTTGCTGGTGGTCACTGATGAGTTGGATAGATTGATGAAGTCCGCGGCTTGAGCGTATTTCCTGGCTGACCACGCCTGCACCAGGTACGGACAGCATCATTCCGAGCCCACCGGCCTGCCTGCCAATGGTCACTTGGGCACCGCCCGGTGTGGTTTCTATCAGTTTTTCGTTGGCTGGCTGGTGGTTGCTGTTTGCTACGTCTTGCCCTACATCCACCCAGAAGGCGTTATTGGCACTATTGAAGTCTCCACCTGCTTGTACCAGCTGTACGACCCCCTCAGCATTAAAACTGCCACCATCAAGCACTGGGGTCGTATCGCTCATCGCTTGTTGATAAGCCGCATACGCTTCTGGCGTGGTAGCGGTAATATGAGTGGAGAATTGAGGTGTAGGCTGGCCTCCTGCCATATCAAAGCCTAGATTCGCCCGGGCATGAATATCCTCACCTGCCGAGGTTTGCCAGCGCGTCGACATTTCCACGCCAAAAAAGAGGATCTCGCGACTGTTGACCGCTTTACCGCGCAGCTGTGCTAATTCATGATCCGCCAGCTGCCTACCATTCTGAAAAGCTGAATCGCTGAAGTCTGTAGATGCAGTGGTTGCCGCCTGCGCCAGCGGCGTAAACGCCATTATCAAAGATGCGCCGAGCAGCGATACAGTCATCTTGCCGTGGCACCGCTTACTTTCATGCCCGTTCATGCTTTCATCCTTATGATCATTGCACCAAGCGGTCAGAACACTTCAGCATGGCGAAATCCAAAATCCAGTAATTGCTGCTTGGGCACCGGGGAGAAAACATCTGTTAGTCGGCGTGCCGTTAACGGCTGGGCCGGGTCTAGCAACACCGTATGGGTGTCAAAATTCTCACCGATGACTGCAAAGATGATGTTGTTCCAAGCATCGAGAAATTCGGAACGATTCATGACTTTGTTACCCAGCGCGGGGTCACCAATATAAACACGGTCCCCTACTACCTTTTTCATCACTACAAAGTGTTGATAACCAGCGAGATTAAGCAGCACAATGACAGGAATAGAGACGGCATCCAGGGCATCCCCCTCAATCTCGTAGCCCCTAGCACGCAAGCCAACCGATTCCACATAATTGCGTAGATCAAGCAGAGAAAACCCCATGCGCTGCGCCATCTCGGGATCACTAACCGCAAACATTCCTTCAAGCACATCCACCTCAGTCACCTCTGACCAGCCGTAGGCATACTTGAGAATGGTTGCCAGGGATGCCGCGCCACAGGAAAAGTCCGTTTCCTGCGCGATAAGGTTTTCAAAGCGACGTTCCCGAATCGACTGCACCTCTTTGGTTACTAAGGTGCCAGGCAACACATTTCCCAGCCGGATTGTTGCGGCATCTGCCCGTTGGGTGGCCAGTGTATTACCAGCAGTAAGAGCGAGGCTGAGCAGCGCTATCGCAAAGGTTTTCATACCGATTTCCCTGCCAAGCAACCTGATTAGAAAAACCCGGCCCGCACAGCGGGCCGGGCCTTATCCCCGGTACCGCTTACTGAGCGCGAGCGATGGACAGGGTGTTGCTTTGCATGTTGCCGTTACCTGAGGAGATGTTGACGCCGACGTTACCGGCAGCACTAGCCAGTGCATTGTTCAGTACGGCATTGTTTGTATTGTTCGCAACGGAGACGGTAAACGGTCCGACATTAGCCGCATAAAGGTCATTGTCGGAGACGTTGTTGTAGGATACCTGAACGCCACCAGTCGTTGCTTCCGCGGAGCTACCCTGGCCTACCGCTAGCGTCATGGCATTGTTCTGAACATTTCCTGCTCCAGAGGCAACGTTAACACCGATGTTACCCGAAACATTATTCATCGAATTGTCAATCACAGCGCTGTTCGTAGTGCCATCGTTGTCATAGCTGTTATTGGAGGAGGACTGAATGGAGTAGGTAGCTGCCTTGGCAAACACCATCAAGGCATCATTATTACCGTTATCACCTCCGCCGTTGCCACCGCCATTACCGCCACCGTTACCACCGTCATGACGACCACCAAACAGCATACTTTCTACACCAGATTCCTCTCCTGCATTACCGCTTGCAATTGATGTATCGTTGGCCTGTTTATTGAGATCGCCTGACGCCACGTTAATGCCAATATTACCGGTAGCGTTATTGCTGGAGCCTGTAACTCCGGCATTATTCACACTCTTGTCCGAATATACGGCATTGTCATCGGTAAACTGCTTACGATCGATGGTGGCTGCAGCGAAGTTATCTGCTGATGCGGCTTCCATTTCAAAAGTGACGCCTACCTCGATTGAGTTTGCAACACTATGCTCAAGTGCTACCGAGATATCGTTTTCGACATCCACATCCAGATAGGCATCGGTGTCGAAATCATTGCTACCGTTGTATTCCGCCAGCGCATAAGGAGCCGCGAGAAGTGCTGCGATAGCCACTGCGAGAGGTGCTTTTGCAAACGTTTTCATTGCCTTTCTCCTGAATGAAACTGCAAGTCTTGCTCTTGATTAAGGAAGGCGTTACTACCTGAGAGCACCGGATGTCATACGGATACCGACATGGTTCCCGGTAGCGTTGCCCATTCCAGCCGACTGATTTACTTGGATGACGCCACGTGACCCCGCAAAGGCCGACTTCTCAATCTCGACCCGCCGCGACGACGCATTGTCCTCCGCCTCTTCTGTCAGCTCCTGCGTTCGAGGCAGCACTTGGCTCAGCGACTCGCTGGCCAAGGAGCTGCCTCTTATGCCCAGCGCTACACTCAAGGTGTTGCTCTGCACATTTGATTGCCCCGCCGCTTGGTTGACGGATATCCAGCCCACCGCTTGGTTCAGTGCTTGATCTTTGATCACTGCACTGGCTTGTTCGGGCTCGAGGCGATTGTTCAAAGCGGCTATCTGCACCACGATGTTGTTAGCCAAGGCATTGTCTCCTATGGCAATAACACCGGAATTGCTCTGCAGATTGCCGTAACCTGACGCCATGTTGACGTTGATGGCCCCCTGAACATTACTAAGGGAGCGGCCGTCGATGAGAGAGGCGGCACGGTAGTTGGTAGTGAACACTCGGTGATAGCTATCGTCAGGCAAACTCTCCTGTGCCCACGCGCTAGCGATGAAACCAGTGATGAATAACGTCGAGACGCCCTTAGTCAGCATGGCCACCGCCTTGAGGTTTGCCTTGTATTTGGCATACTTAGCTAGGCATGCATCGACGTTACCTTTATGGTAATCATCGCCCCTCTGCTCACGCCGCTGCTTATCTCTCACCTGTTTCACAATCATGGTTTTACGCCTGTGGAATTGGGTGAACCAGGCACTACCCAGATACCAAAATTCACAAAAAATATACTTTTGAAACCTTTGGTAACAGAGTAAAAGAGGATTAAGAGAGTTTAAACCTGATATTTGTCGATGCTTTTGTTGATATTGCTCATTCAACAATGGCAAATAAGAAGCCAATTAATATTAATTAGTCAGAATGGTTATTTTAATTTATGACTCTGATGCCTACTAATCACCTTTTGGCAACAGGCAATGCTTATTGAATCGTTTCATATCTCGCAATCTGCGGCAGGCGCCTCTGTTTGCGCTGCTATTTACTAACGTTTGGGTATTTGTCAAATACTTCACCTGCCTCATTAAAAAGGCTTACTATAAACGCTAATAACCAATAATTATTTGGGAAGTTAATATAAGAAAAATAGACTAATAAGAGTAAAAACCACTGGCGCCCTTTAATGTTGGCTAACTCCAGCGAGCACCCAATTTAAGAAAGTCTTAGCACTGTCAGTAAGAGCTATCAACAAGCCCTATCAGCAAGCTCTATCAATAGTACGCAGAGGTGATATTCAAAGGATCTATGAGGCTGTAGAAAAATTCTTGGTGGGAGTATTTCTTTTCCAAACGCTAATGACTAGTTTCTTACATAGAAATACGGAAGGCCGTTTTATTTTGCTCACACGGCATGCGAACATGCCGTGTATTCATGCTAGCCGTTTTCCCTACACCCTCTCACACTCTCCGCCAGTTCTTTCACCAGCCCATGCACCCGCGTCACGGCGTCATCGCCGCTGCTGGCGTATTCGATGCAGTCTACCAGCGCAGAGCCCACGACCACGGCGTCGCTGAAGCGGCCAATGG
>NZ_JAMZBE010000180.1:0-6320 GCF_024158645.1 Halomonas sp. 707B3 | reverse complement strand
ATTCAGAACGGCCGGTTGGCTGCCTTCGGACCGAAGGACGAAGTCATCGGCAAATCTAACGTGCGAGCAGTGCATTCTGCTAAGCCGCCGACGAAGGAGGCATCGGTCGGATCATGATTAACGTCAAAGGCACCAAGAACGCCTTACCCGAAGCTGACGCCTCGCAGCGCTACGTTCTGAAGAGTGGCGACGAGGTTTCTGGGACGCCTCGCGTGATCGTCGGCTTACTCATGGGGATCGCTGCTTACCTAGGCTCGATCTTCTCCTGGGGCCGGGAGAGTGAACCCCAATCGCAACCGGAAGAGCCAGCCGCCGGTGCCGCGGAGGCGGAAAGCCAAGAGGACATGGTTGACGATATCGCCTCCCAGCAACCATCGTCTGATGTGCCCGATCCGGAACCTCCCAGCTCCACAGTGCCGCCGGTCGCCGATGCTCCAGGGTCATCGCCCCTACGCTATCAGAGCGAAAGCGAAGGCTCACCTGCAGTCAGACCGGCAAGCGGCAATGCAGTCGCTGACAGGATGGATCGAGTGGACGGCAGCCCCGGCACACTGTCTATCAACAGTGCTAATCCCGCCAGCAATCGTTCTTCTTCACCCCGGAACGACAACCCACCCGCCGAAGGCAATGACCCCACGGATGGCGATGGTTCTACCGATAGCGATGGCTCCACGGATAACGACAGTTCTACGGATAGCGACCCACTCGACCCCGAAGGTGAGGACGACGATGCCGAGGCGCCACCTGGCGGCAACCGTGCTCCGCGCGTGTCAGGCCCCGTTTATCTGCTGGATGTGGCGCCTTGCGCGGCACTCGTCATCGCTCTCAGTGATCTGCTGAGCAAGGCAGAGGACCCGGATGGCGACGCCCTATCGGTACAAAATGTGACGGTATCCTCCGGCACGCTGACGCAAACGGAAGGCGGTTGGGTGTTCCAGAGCGGAAGCGGGCAACCGGGGCCAGTGACCGTCACTTATCAGATCACCGACGGCGAGTTGATGACCGATGCCGTCGCCCACTTTTCTGTTGTTGAGCCGCCCGTTATCGCAGGAAGCGCGGCAGACGACATGCTTCTCGGCAGCCTGTGTGCCGATGATATCGACGGCGCAGGTGGCGATGACAACATTGATGGACGGGCTGGCAACGACGTCATTAATGGAGGAGCGGGCGACGACCACATCGTTGCGGGAGACGGTGATGACGTGGTGTTCGGCGGCGATGGCAATGACATTATTTTTGGCGGCGCGGGGAACGACCACCTTTTCGGTGGCGCAGGCGACGACAGGCTATTCGGCGATGATGGCGATGACGTGATCTTCGGCAATGCCGGTGAGGATCACCTGAGCGGTGGAGACGGCGATGATTTGCTGCTAGGGGGCGAGGGTGACGACGTACTTATCGATGGTGCGGGTCGCGACAAGGTGTTAGGCGGCATGGGCAGCGATCGGGTGGTGGCGGCACTTGATGCGGCAGATGACGTGTACGACGGCGGCGAGAATTCGGACACCCTCGACTACAGCCACGCGACGGAAAGTCTCGTGGTCGATCTTGTGAACGGCGTCGCCAGCGGCGTAGAAATTGGCCATGACGCCATCACCGGTTTCGAGAAAGTGCTGGGAGGCCGGGCAGCCGACCAGTTCATTCTCGGCAGTGAAGCGGTCACGCTCACTGGCGGCACGGGTGATGACGTCTTTGCGTTCGCCAGCGTCGGTGGGGTTCAAGCGAAAGCCGTTTCGCACGTGATTATGGATTTTGGGGTGGGCGACCGTATCCGCATCTCTGAATACGAGATTTTCTGGAAGGCGGATGACGAGCCGGAAGATCGTTTCGAACATATCTACCGCGATAACGACGATGACGATTCACCCATACGCTATCGGCACGACCGGGACGATGGAAGCGAGTGGACCGTGATCGAGACCGACTTCGAGGACGATGAGTTGTGGGCGTCGACCGTCACGCTGCACGGAAGGCACAAGCTGTCGTGGTCAATAGAGCGTGACGATGGTCACGAATGGCTATCTTAGGAGCACACAATGAGCACATATGATCCTTCCGGCGCGCCTCTTTTAGAGGAAAAAGCCAAGCGCTTACCGAATCCAGAAAACGCTTTTCGGCTCGGCCCGCGTGTTTTTGTGGGCACGGCACTTGCCCTGTTTCTGCTATTGGGCGCCGGTGGCTGGGCCGCGAGCGCTCAGCTAAGTGGGGCTGTCATCGCGCAAGGGTCTGTGACGGTAGATCAGAACCTTAAGTCGATACAGCATCGTGATGGCGGCATCGTCAGTGAGATAGGCATTAGAGAGGGGGATTTCGTCAATGCTGGAGAGGTGCTGATCCGACTCCAAGACACACAGACGAAGGCGGAGCTTTCAATCGTGCGTTCTAAACTCGTGGAGTTGGCGATCAGGAGAGCGCGCCTTATGGCAGAGCGGGACGGGCTTGAAGCCATCGAGTTCCCGTCCGATTTAGACGCAGACGAGGCGCCGGATGTCTTCCTCGGTGAAACACGCCTCTTTGAAGGCAATCGTGCAAATCGCCAAAGTAAGCAGCAGCAGCTTGAGCTCAGCATCGCGCAGATCGAAGAGGAGATAAAAGGGCTGGAAGCTCAGCAGCAATCGAAAGACGAGGAGTTCCGTCTCGTCTCGTCTGAATACGAGTCGAGCAGAGGCCTCGCTGAGAGAGGGATGATCGCACGCACACTCCTTGTTCCAATGGCGCGTGACAGGGCACGCATTTCGGGTGAGCGCGGTGAGATCCATGCATCTATCGCCAGAGCGAGAACCCGCATGAGTGAAATTCGCCTCCAGATTATTGCGATTGACGAGAACGCCCGTACCGAGGCGCAGCGGGAATTAAGTGCTGTGGAGGCGGAGTTTTCGGAGCTGCGTGACCGGCACATCGCCATCGAGGATCGGCTGGCGCGAACGGATATTCGCGCGCCGATTTCTGGCACCGTTAATGAGCTGAATATCCACACGGTGGGAGGCGTGATCACACCGGCTGAGGAGCTTGTCACCATCGTTCCAGAAGACGCCAAACTGAAGGTTGAGGTGAAACTGGCGCCGATAACCATCGACCAAGTGTGGGTCGGTCAGCCGGTCAGGCTCCGTTTCACTGCCTTCAACCAGAGAACAACGCCGGAGCTCAAAGGCGAGATCGTCTATGTTTCCCCAGCAACCTCACGCGATGACGTGACTGGCGATATCTACTACCTGGGCGATGTTGATGTTTCTGCAGAAGAGCTTGAGAAGCTGGGCGTTACCACGCTGCTGCCTGGTATGCCCGTCGAGGTCTTTATCACGACCGAAGAGCGCACTGCACTGACGTACTTTGTTAAGCCGATTACCGACCAGTTCAGCAGGGCCTTCCGAGAAGAGTAAAGCAGCGCTTTCTGACTTAGGCCTCGGACACAAGGTGAATTGCTGCGGCATGTGCCGCAGCAGCCTATCGGGTGGCCACTGCTGGCTTCATTTGGCTTCTTTCCCTAGCTTATGCAGCTTGCGAAACCATGCGTTGCGTTTCTGCTCGCTCATTGTCTCTATGCTGCCGATCAGTGTCTCACGCACTGGAGAGAAGCCAACAAAGCCGAGGATATTGCGCTCTAGCGATTTAACACTGTGCGCCCGATAGAGATGGCGATAGATCATCGCTGGCATGCCCATCGTCACCACGACCCGCGCCGTGCGTTCGGTCAGCCCCTTTTTGCCCAGCGGGTTGCCTTCCACGTACTCGAAGGCGAAGCCTGGGCGTAGCACTTGTTCCAAAAACGCTTTGACCAGAGCTGGCATGTCGCCAAGCCACAGCGGAAAGATCAGTACCAAGTGCTGGCACCAGCCGATGGATTCCTGCGCCGCTGTTAGCGAAGCGGGCAGAGAGGACGTTTGCCACTCCTGCTGGCTACGCAGCAGCGGAAATTCCAACGAGGCGATGTTAATCAGCCGTACCTCATGGCCGTTAGCCTGGGCGCCTTCGCTGTAGTGATCAGCGAAAGAGTGGCAAAGGTGCGCCTGACTGGCATCGGGGTGGCCCTGCAGGATCAGGATTCGCTGGCTCATTTGGCGGGTTCTCGCTGCAAGCAGAGGAGTAGGGGGTGGCCTTGGTTTGGCGATTATTCATCCAGCTTTGCGCTTACTAATATTGAACCTAGCAACGCTTATTGTGCATCGCAATATGGTTTTTATCATGCATCGGCTACCCACGTGCCAATAAGCGGCCAATCACGTCATGTTCAAAAAATCCCCCAGCAGCACAGGGGGCGCTGAGCTTTGCGCGTTAAACATAAGGAGATGAAGCTAAGAAAAAGCGTTAGGTACGTGACTATTTTCTAATGACACGGGTAAGCTTGGTTTGGTAAGTTTGAAGTTAAGCGGAGTTTGAGGGTGGTAGGGTGGTTGGATGCTAAGTTGCAAAGAGGGCTGTTGAGCCGTAGATGAAGGGCTGCTTTCGACCCATAGCAGCCATAGGATGAGACCGGATATTCTCAGTTCATCAGCCCACAATGCGTGTTAGTCTGACAGTGTCTGAAATATGAATACTTTTTCAACTGAAAAGGATGCTTGAAAGGAGTTATGAAGCAGAAAGTTAGGATAAATATACTGATGCGTAACGTTTAGAAACTAAATGAAATGCTAAAATGAATGAGCTTTAATAAAATATTAATCATCATGAACATATTTATACTCAAATTTAATAGTGGGAGTGATCATGTCACTTGAAAATGAAGTTAGCGAAAAAAGAAAGGAAATAAGAACTGACGGTTACGCCATGTCACTAAGTGAATGGGTTTCTCTATATGAAAGCAAAGAAATTGATATTCACCCAGAATTTCAGCGCTTTTTTCGTTGGAGTGACGTGCAAAAGACAAACTTAATAGAGTCGATTTTACTGGGAATTCCAATTCCGCCTGTTTTTGTAAGCCAACGCAAAGATGGGATTTGGGATGTTGTCGATGGCCTTCAAAGGCTATCCACAATTTATCAATTTATGGGAGTTCTTAAAGATGAAAATTCCAACAATATACGTCCGCTTACTCTTTCAGGAACAAAATATCTGCCTAGCTTAGAGGGTAAGTTCTGGAATAATCCAGAAGATCCAGATAACTCTTTTAGCCAAGAACTTCGTTTAATTATAAAAAGATCTAAAATTAACGTAAGTATAATTCTCAAAGAGAGTGATGAAACTGCAAAATATGATTTATTTCAAAGGCTAAACACAGGTGGATCAGATCTAAGTCCACAAGAAGTAAGAAACTGTATTCTGGTCATGTTGAACAAGGAGTTTTATACATGGTTACAATCTTTGGCGTCTTATTCAGCTTTTCAAGAATGTGTTGCCTTAAGCGATCGTCCAATCCAAGAATCATACGATCTTGAATTAGCTTTGAGGTTTATAATTTTTTCCTGCATCGATGCTTCTGAATTAGACCAGTTAGGTGACGTGGGTATATTTATTACAGAGAGAATGAGGTCTATTGCAATCGACCCAGATTTTGACCAAGCTGACTGGGAAAGCTTGTTTAAGCGAACATTTGACTTGCTTCAAAATTCTTTAGCTGAAGAGTCTTTTAAGCGATACAGTATTGAAAAGCAGAAATTTACTGGAGGCTTTTTGTTGTCTCAATATGAGGTTATAGCTTACGGAATTGGCTACAACATAAAAGCTGGAAATCCAGTTCATGATGTTAAAGCTAAGGCTGAAAGTATTTGGTCGGACAACCGTTATACAGACTGGTCAGGGTCTGGAATTACTGCCACTCGCCGTTTACCAAGAATTTTGCCTTTTGGTAGAGAGGTTTTTAATGGTAGCAATTAGAACTAAAGAAGATCTTGTGGATCGGATTGGCCAAGACTATGTCTGGAGGTTACGTGAGATATCAGAGCTCAAAAACCTAATTGAGGAACCTTTAATTTCTGATATTCGAAAAAGGGTACTTTGTCGATCTGGCATAGCACTTCTATATGCGCATTGGGAAGGGTTTGTTAAAAAATCTGGTACATATTTTTTAGAGTATGTATCTTCCCAGCGTCATAATATATCGGATCTTAGGAGTAATTTTATTACGCTTTTGGTGAGGGGTAGGATAGATAAAGCAAGTGAAGCAAATAAGTACTCTGCATTTGATGAAGTAACGAGATACATATTAGATAACCAATCTACAAGAGCAAAGATACCAACTAAAAATGTGGTCGACACTCAGTCAAATCTTTCCTCAAAAGTTCTGAAAGACCTGAATCCGTGAGACCGGCCCCCGGAAGCACTTCTAACCCACTGACCTGCATGGCAATATAGCCATTATCGCCATTCACCCAGACAGTGCCATG
>NZ_JAMZBE010000179.1:0-6348 GCF_024158645.1 Halomonas sp. 707B3 | reverse complement strand
TGTACACCACGTTGCTATCCGCCATATCCTCGATGGCACCTAACTGGGGGTTCCAGGCAGCGACGGCTTCTGTGGTGTCGCTCGCGAACAGGCCGACGATATCCGCATCGGACGTATTCACCGTTTCGATATCGCGTTCAGTCAAGCCAACGCTTTCGAGAGCACGGGCCAGAAAGTAGTGAGAGACGCTGAATTGAACGAGATTGACCTGACGGCCCGCAATATCGGCTAGGTCATCGCTGCCTTTCAGCACGATGCCATCATTGCCGTTGGAGTAATCGTTGATAATCAGTGCGGTGGAGTCGACGCCGCTGGCCGATGGAATCGTTAGAGCATCCATGTTGGTCATGGCACACCCATCGACGTTGCCAGAAGTGAACTGATTGATGGATTCCACGTAATCATTCACCTGCACGACATCGATACTAATGCCGTATTCGTCGGCCCACTTATTGACCACGCCTTCTACGTCGGCATAGGCCCAAGGCATCCAGCCGGCATAAATCGACCAGCAGACGCTAAAGTCGCTGCGTTCTTGCGCTTGGGTAGGTGTGATCGTCAAGGATGATGCTAGTAGCGCCGCGGTCAGCGGAGCTAGGGACAGGCTTTTGAGGGCAGAGCGATTGGAACGGGTCATGAGAGCCTCCAGCGGCTAAGAAAAAACTCAGGGGCATCGGCGCATCACTGTGCCTTATCCTCCCGGGCTTTTATCCCGCCGTGTAACCTTGCGCTTGCAAGGTCGATCGCTCTCGGACCAGCCACGTCCATCAGGGGCATATCGTTGATGGCGTCGGAACCCTAGCGATCTATTGGAAACTCGATTGTGTGGCAGCGAAGGCAGCCAATACCCCATGTGTAACACTTAACTACACAGCAAAATATTGGCCGTCATCTATAAAAATCATTAATTTTAATAGGTTATAGAGGTTTTATAGTTAACTCTAAGAAGCTGATGATAGAGTAATGCATTATCGTGGTGCGTAGAGCGGTGCGCTACGCACCGCAATGAAACAAAGAGGCCAATGGCAGGGGAGGATCACAAAGGCGTTTTGCTCATCTTACCTGGCACTTCACGCACCAGCCGTGGCATGAGAAAGCCGGGTAAGTGTTCCAGTAGCACTTGAATGAGCGCTTGCGCCTCTTTGTCAGGCACGTCAAAGTGCGCGGCGCCCTGAACTGGGTCGAGTACGTGGAGGTAGTAGGGCAGCACGCCTGCTTCAAACAGCCGTTCCGAGAGGGCCGCGAGGGTAGGCACGTTGTCGTTAATGCCCCGTAATAGAACGCTCTGGTTTAGCAGCGTGACGCCTGCCTGTTTTAAGCGCGTGCAGGCATCCACCACGGCCTGATCAATTTCATTGGCGTGGTTGATATGCAGCACGACGACTTTTTGTAAGCGGGTGCTGCCTAACCAGCCCAGCAGGCCTTCATCCACACGGTCAGGAATGACCACGGGCAAGCGGGTGTGAATACGCAGCCGTTTTAGGTGAGGAATGCTCTCTAGCTGTTCGACTAGCCACGCCAGCTGCCGGTCGCTGGCGGCAAGGGGGTCGCCTCCTGATAGGATCGCCTCGTGAATAGAGGTGTCGGCACGCAGGTAGTCCAGGGCTTCCTGCCACTGGGCTCGGGAAGGCGAGTTCTCGTTATAAGGAAAATGGCGGCGAAAGCAGTAGCGGCAGTTGATTGCGCAGGCTGGGCTTGCTATCAGAAGTACCCGGTTTGCATATTTATGGATCAGCCCTTTGACGGGGCTGTGGACCGCTTCCTCTAACGGGTCTGTGACGTAGCCCGGTGAGGCCAGTGTTTCATCGCCTATAGGCAGCACTTGACGCAACAGCGGGTCATTAGGGTCGTTGGGCTTAATGCGGGCAAGGTAAGCGTCGGGCACGCAAATATCGAACAGGCGATGTCCTGCCTGCGCGCCGGGCAGCCATTGGGCGCCTAAACCAAGGCGTTGGCAGAGTGTGTTGGGATCACGAATCGCATGAGAAAGCTGCTGCTGCCAGGAGGTCGAAACCTGGGCAGGTGCGTGGTGACCAGCGATAATGATGTTCTCCTGCAAAAAGCCCTCCTTCGGGTTATCATGCGCGCACTTAGCGGCGTTGCTATTCGCAATGACGCAACTGACGGTGACGTAAGTGGCTGGCGGATCGCCGCACGTACGACATAGACAATTGAAACAGACCATTGAGAGGCATTATGGCGAACTATTCTACCAACGAATTCAAAGCAGGTTTGAAAGTAATGCTCGACGGCGACCCCTGTTCGATCGTTGAGAACGAATTGGTTAAGCCGGGCAAGGGCCAGGCGTTCAACCGCGTGAAACTGCGCAACCTGATGACAGGCCGTGTGGGTGAAAAGACATTCAAGTCTGGCGACTCTTTAGAAGGCGCTGACGTCATGGATCTAGAAATGGAGTACCTCTACACCGACGGTGATATGTGGCACTTCATGAAGACCGACGGCTCTTTCGAGCAGTATGCGGTAGAGAAAAAGGCCCTGGGCGATACCGAAAAATGGCTCAAAGAGCAGGTGCCTTACACCCTGACGCTTTGGAATGACAAGGCGATCTCGGTTACGCCGCCCAACTTCATCGAGTTGGAAGTGGTCGAAACCGACCCAGGCTTGAAGGGTGATACAGCGCAGGGCGGCTCCAAGCCAGCTACGCTCTCTTCGGGCGCTGTGGTTCGCGTACCGCTGTTCATCAACCAGGGTGAAGTGCTGAAAATCGACACCCGTTCTGGTGAGTACGTATCACGCGCTTAACCGCGCGATGATAAAAGCGGCAGACGTAGTCGCTTAAGCATTTCGTTCATAAAGCCACGCGATACTGTTGCGTGGCTTTATGTTGTTAGGGAGAAGGGAATGACACTGAACTGGCAGCCAACGGCAACGATGGGCACCTTGCGCGAGCGCGCACGTTTGATCGCGACGGTGCGCGCCTTTTTTGCTGCGCGGGACATATGGGAAGTGGAGACGCCAGTGCTCGGCCAAGGGGGCAGCACCGACGTGCATCTAGTGTCGCTATCGTCGCTTGCCCGCACCGATAAAGGTCAGCGCAAGCTGTGGCTGCAAACCTCGCCTGAGTTTCATATGAAGCGACTGCTGGCGGCGGACAGCGGTCCCATTTTTCAGCTGGCAAAAAGCTTTCGCGATGGCGAAGTGGGGGCTCGGCACAATATCGAATTCACCATGCTGGAGTGGTACCGCCCTGGTTTCACGCTGGCGCAGTTGATAGAGGAGACAACGGCGCTGGTGGCGCACGTATTGCCGCAGTCACCTGGCCCTGTGGTGTACTACCGTTATCGCGAACTCTTTCATCGCCACTTGGAGGTGGACCCGTTCACCACGTCGCTGGACACGCTGCGGACGCTAGCAGCACAGCGGGGCAATATGTCGGCCCAAGCGCTAGCCGAGGAGGGGCGCGATACTTGCCTGGATCTGCTCATGGGAATGGTCATCGAGCCAACCTTGGGGCAACAAGAACTTAGCGTGGTCGTTGACTATCCTGCGAGCCAAGCGGCGCTGGCGCGACGTCATCAGGATGCCGATGGCGAATGGGTGGCCTCTCGCTTTGAGCTATACCTGAACGGTATCGAGCTCGCCAATGGCTACGATGAGTTGACCGATGCCGAGGAGCAGCGCCAGCGTTTCGACGCAGATAATGCCGAGCGTCGCCGGTTGGGGCTACCTGAAGTAGATGTCGATGCTCATCTACTGGCAGCGCTAGAACAGGGGCTGCCAGCCTCTTCCGGCGTGGCGCTAGGGCTGGATCGTTTGATCCAATTAGCGCTGGGTAAAGCGCGCCTGGAAGAGGTCTTGGCGTTTTCGACGGCTAACTGCTAACGAACGCGGCCAGCCTGGCTCAGGGCGTTGGGGTAGCGAGGCTCTGCCCCATTTGCACTGTTGCCCCTAGCGCGTGGTTGCCAAACGCCACGGGGTTAGCGAAACACAACACAACAGTGGAGCCGAGCTTGAAGCGACCCATCTCAGCACCTTTCTCCAGCACGACTGGCTGCCCGAAGCGCATACGCTGAGGGTGGCCCGACAGTGGTGTTACCTGCCCAGACCAGACGGTTTCAATGGCGGCCACAATCATGGCGCCGACCAGCACCATCGCCATGGGGCCGTGTTCGGTATCAAAGATACATACTAAACGCTCATTGCGAGCGAACAAGCCGGGCACATAGTTGGCGGTGGCTTGGTTGACCGAAAAGAGTCGCCCCGGCACGTAGATCATTTCCCGCAGCGTGCCGGTCACCGGCATATGTACGCGGTGGTAGTCGCTTGGCGAGAGATAGACCGTCGCGAAGCTGCCGTTCAAAAACTCATCGGCTAACGCTTTGTCGCCGCCCAGCAGGGTTTGGGCGGAAAACGTATGCCCCTTGGCCTGTACCAGTGTGCCCGCCGTAGTGAGGCGGCCAAACTGTGAAAGCGTGCCATCGGCAGGGCTCAATACTCCTTCGCCCAGTGGGCGAGCATCCGCTTTCAGCGCGCGGGTAAAAAAGTCGTTGAATGTGGCGTAGGCCATCGGGTCTGGCTCTAGCGCCTGGCTCATATCCACGTTGAAGCGCTTAATAAACGCGTTAATCAGGGTGTTTTTCACCCAGGGGTTATCGCACTGGGCGAACTTACCCGTTAGGCGCGACAGCGCGTGCTGAGGCAGCGGGTATTGAAGTAGTGAAAAGGCTTTTTGGGAAAAAGTCACAGTAATATCTTCATTTCTCGATAGGTGTATCGTCGCGGTTGCCCCACTCACCCCAGGAGCCAGCATAGCCGCGCATATTGAACCCTAACGCTTTGCCGACCAGCCAGGTAAAACTGCTGCGGTGGTGGCTTTGGCAGTGGGTGGCAATTTCCATATCGGGAGTGAGCCCTAGGGCATTAAGTTCGGTCATGAGCTCGGCGTAGTCGCGGATTCTCAGCGCCCGGCTGCGATCCATGGCGTCTAGCCAATCCATGTTCACTGCACCAGGAATATGTCCCAAGTGTTTGTTGTTGCCGCGTTCGCCGTCGTACTCCGCTTTGGAGCGGGCGTCCCAAATGGCAAACTGTTTGTTGCTGAGCTTCTCTTTGATCTCATCGCAAGTAATGGCGGCGCTGGGGTTGAGAATCTCAGCGTGGTATTCGCTTGGCGTTGGCGCGGAGGGCTCGGTGCTCTCTTCCAGGCCTGCGTCGCGCCAGGCGTGAATGCCGCCGTTTAGATAAGAGTAGCGGGTGTGGCCGATCAGCTCCAGCGTCCAGAGCAGGCGAGCTGCCCAGCCGCCGCCTTCGTCGTCGTAAGCCACTACATGGGTGTCGCGGGTTAAGCCCAGCGCGCTGAATAACTTGGAGAGAAACTCCACCGACGGCACGTCGTTGGGCACCGGGCCTTCGCCGCGCATTAAGTAGCGAAAATCCAGATAAATGGCGCCGGGAACGTGGCCCTGACGGTAGCTTTCGCCATTGACGGGCACATCGATAATCAGCAGTTCAGGCGCCTGTAAGTGCTCTTGCAGCTGCTCCGGCTCTACGATGAGTGGCAATAGATTGTGTTCTGATGAGTGGCTGGCGGTGCTCATGTCCGGCTCCCTGTCCTTAACATTAAGACAACCGCAAAGAGGGTAACGACGATGTCGCCCCGGTCATTGCGGGTTCGTCACTGAGGATTCAAGCTATCGAGAATACGTCGATAGCTGGCAAAACGCTCTGGATGAATCTTGCCTGCCTCGACGGCGTCCAGTAAAGCGCAGCCTGGCTCATTGCGGTGGCGGCAGTCTCGGAAGCGGCAAAGGCCCAAATAGGGGTGGAACTCGATGAAGCCATCGGTCACTTCCTGCTCGTCCAGATGGATCAGGCCAAACTCACGAATGCCGGGCGAGTCGATAAGTTCGCCATTGCTGACTTCGTCGCTGCGCATGGCATAGAGACGCGCCGTGGTCGTCGTGTGCGTGCCTTTACGCGAATCTTCTGATAGCGCGCCAATACGCAGGGTTTCGTCGGGCAGTAGTAGGTCAATCAGCGATGATTTCCCCACGCCACTTTGGCCGACGAATACCGAGGTGCGGCCCGCGAGCTGCTGGCGCAACGTATCCAGCCCCTCGGGGTTGGACGTGGTGGTGCGTACCACTGGGTATCCAAGCGCCCGGTAGCGCTCAAGCAGCTGCCCCAGCTCGCCGCCATCGTCAGGTAGCAGATCCGTCTTGTTGAGCACCAGTACCGGCGCGATTCCCGTGGCTTCAGCGGCGACGAGGTAGCGGTCGATCAGGTTGGGGTGAGGCGCTGGCTCGACGGCAAACACGATCAGCAGCTGGTCGATATTGGCGGCTACCGGCTTGAGCTGGCCGCGCGGGTCGGGGCGCTTTAAAATGC
>NZ_JAMZBE010000178.1:0-6484 GCF_024158645.1 Halomonas sp. 707B3 | reverse complement strand
CTTTTTGGTAGCTGCCTTCCACGTTGCCTACGCCAATCACGCTGTTGAAGTAGCGGTTGTTTTCATCCTGCTGAACGATGCCGGTCAGCAGGGCGGCTTCTGGCGGCAGGTTGGCCTGCACGCGCTCAAGCACCGGGCGCGCTTGGCTATCAATCATGGGTAGCGCGGTTTCAGGCCATAAGATCAGATCCGCTTCATCCGCCACTTCGCGGGTTAAGTCGCTGTAAGTATTCGCAGCGGTGCGCTGGCCTTCAGGCGTCCATTTTAACAGCTGGGGCAGGTTGCCCTGCAGAAGCGCGACGCGAGTGGGTTCGCTTACCGGCGTTGTCCACTGGCTTGGCAGTACGAAAGGGGCCAGCCAGATAGCGGCCAGCGGTAGCGCCGCCCACCACTGGCGGCGCAGCAGTTCCGCCCCCAGAGTGCCGGTCAGCACCACCAGCAGCGAGAGTAAGTACACACCTCCAACGGGTGCCCAGCTGGCCAGCGGAGAATCCACGTAGCTGGACCCCACCAACAGCCAGGGGAAGCCGGTAAACAAGTAAGTGCGCAGCACTTCACCCAGCACCCAGGTACCTGCAAAAGTCAGAAGTGCCCAGCGGGGGCCGATAAAGCGCCGGTAGAGCCAAAACGTGCCTGCGAAGAACAGCGCCAGGACGCTCACAAACAGCGCGGTTAAAAAGACCGCGAGCGGCACACCGGTGTAGCCGTAGTCGTGAATCGATACGTAAACCCATGAGGTGCCGCTAGCAAACAGCGCCACGCCATACAGCCAGCCTTTTAAGGCCGCCTGGGCAGGGCTTAAAGTGTGCAAACCTGCATACAGCAGGCCGATGGCCACGGGGCCAAGCCACCATAGTTCAAACGGGGAGGCGGTAAGCGTTGTAAAGCCGCCAGCCACTAAAGCGGCTAGCAGCTGTAGCGTCAACGTGGGTGTAAACCCCATGGCGATATCCTATCAGCAGGGTGGTGTAGGCAGTGTGGGGGCGACAGGCTAGTCGTCTTGGCTTTCGTCGTCGTCGGCTTCGCTGTCGCGATAGGCCTCAAGTAGGCGTATCCGGCGGTTGTCGGCATTTAGAATCACAAACCGCCAGCCGCCTAAGCTGGTGTGCTCGCCTCGGCCTGGCAGATGACCAAACTGCTGCATCACAAGGCCGCCCACCGTATCGAATTCGTCATCAGAGAACTCGGTGCCAAAGCGTTCGTTGAAGTCTTCAATCGGGGTGAGGGCGCGAATCGCGAAGTGGCCGTTCTCCAGCGTGCGGATATCGTCCTCTTCATCGGTATCGTGCTCATCTTCGATATCCCCGACAATCTGCTCAAGAATATCTTCAATGGTGATGATGCCCGCCGTGCCGCCATACTCATCCACCACGATCGCCATATGGTTATGGGTTTCGCGGAACTCTTTGAGCAGCGTGTTCAAACGCTTTGACTCAGGAATAAACATGGCAGGGCGCAGCACGTCTTCCAGCTTGAACGCATCGCGGCTCTCTTGCGATTGCGACAGCAGCGGCAGCAGGTCTTTGACCAGCAGGATGCCTTTTACGTCGTCTAGGTTTTCGCCCACCACCGGGTAGCGTGAATGGCCGGTCTCTTGGATCAACGGTAGGTAGTCATCCCGCGTTTGGTCGAGGGTAATCGCCGATACCTGAGAGCGTGGGATCAAGATTTCACGCACTTGCTGATCGCTGATCTCAAGCGCGCCCTCAATAATCATGATTGCGTCTTGATCCAGCTTCAGTTTCCCTGCGGTGTGGCGTAAAAACGTCATCAGCTCGTTCCGCGAGCTGGGTTCGTCGTTGTCTCCGGAAAGGGCGCCAAAGAGTTTCTCGAGCCATGATTTTTGATTAGGGTTGCTCGATCGGTCTTCGCTCATTGCGTCAAATCTCTCTCAGTTACGGACAGAATGTTACGGAAAAGGTAGTTCGGAAAATATTGTACGGAGAAGCGGTCACGAACGGGTGCCCACGCTTCAAGTGACCGTTTTATCACTGAGTGGCAGCAGACACCACCCTAAACGTACGTTTGGCTCAAGGTAGCAGCTTACACGTGATAAGGATCAGGAATATTAAGGGTGGCCAGCAGCTCGCGTTCTAGCTGCTCCATCTCTTCGGCTTCCTGCTCTTCGATATGGTCGTAACCCATCAGGTGCAGGGTGCCGTGTACAACCATGTGGGCATAGTGGTGGGCCAGCGGCTTCTGCTGCTCTTCGGCTTCACGGGCGACTACGGCATGGCAAATAATCAAGTCGCCCAGCAGCGGCAGGGTAATGCCGGGTGGGTTTTCAAACGGGAAAGAGAGCACGTTGGTGGGCTTATCTTTTTCCCGATAGTCGCGGTTAAGCGCCTGGCTCTCCTCTTCATCCACAAAACGAATGGTGAGCTCTAGGCGGTCATCATCCGGGTGGCGAGAAAAGACACAGCCCACCCAATGGGTGAGCTGTTCAAGCGAGGGTAGCAGTGGCTCATCAATCGCCGCTTGCCGGTCGATTATGATGTCGCTCATCGGTAGGCTTCTCCCGAACGTTCGCTATTGCGCTCTAACGCCTGCATACGCGCTTCGCGCTCCTGCTGGCGTGCTTCACGACGAGCGCGCTCTTGCACTTCCTGCTCGGATTCAAACTCGTCGTAAGCCTCGATGATGCGCTGCACCAGCGGGTGGCGCACCACATCTTTCGCGGCAAAGTGGGTCACGCCGATTCCTGGCGTATCTTTGAGCACGTCGAGCACTTGCGAGAGGCCTGAACGCTGCCCGCGCGGTAAGTCGACCTGGGTAATATCCCCGGTAATCACGGCGGTGGAACCAAAACCAATCCGCGTCAGGAACATTTTCATCTGCTCCGGCGTGGTGTTCTGGCTCTCATCCAGAATGATGTAGGAGTTGTTCAGCGTACGGCCACGCATATAGGCCAGCGGGGCAATCTCGATCACCTGACGCTCGATCAGCTTAGCCACCTGCTCAAAACCGATCATTTCATACAGCGCGTCGTACAGCGGGCGCAGGTACGGGTCGATTTTTTGAGCAAGGTCGCCCGGCAAGAAGCCGAGTTTCTCACCGGCTTCTACCGCTGGGCGCACCAGCAGAATGCGGCGCACTTCTTGCTGATTGAGCGCTTCTACCGCAGCGGCCACGGCCAGGTAGGTTTTACCGGTACCCGCTGGCCCAATGCCGAAGTTGATATCGTGCTCGCGAATACTCTGCACGTAGCGCTGCTGATTAAGCCCGCGTGGCTTAATCATAGTGCGCGGCGTGCGCATGATGACTTCATCGCTACCGCCTTCGCCATCGTCTTCCTCTTCCAGGGCTTCTAGCCCGGATTCTTGGAGGAACAGATGCACGGTATCCGCCGATAGCTCATCGGCAGCGGTTTCACGGTAGAGGTGTTCCAGCACGTTGGCGGCCGCTTTGATGCGGTTCGCGGCACCGGCCAGCTGAAAAACGTTGCCACGGTTGCGTAACGTCACATCCAGGCGGCTCTCAATCAGCTTTAGATGCTCGTCCTGTTGGCCGCAGAGGCTAGCGAGACGCTGCGGGTCATTGGGTTCAAGGCTTAGGGTGATAATGCGATTGGCCTGAGGTGATGGCTGGCTCAAGAGTAAGAAACCCGTTAGTTGATGTGTGTGAGTCTCAGCTTACTGCCCCGGCGGTGCCGGGGCAATTACCTACGATAAGCAAGCGGTCAATAACGCTCGGCAGAGGCGAGTTCAGCGCGCAGCGAATTGGGCAGCGCTTCGGTGATCTCTACATCGACAAAGTAGCCGATTAGCTCGGTGGGGTTAGCGGCGCGGAAGTTCACCACGCGGTTGTTCTCGGTACGCCCAGAGAGCTGGCCGGGGTCTTTCGGAGAAAACCCGGTAACCAGAATGCGCTGAGTAGTGCCCACCATGCGGCGGCTAATCTGCGCGGCTTGCTGAAGGATGCGCTCCTGCAGAATAGCCAAGCGCTGCTTCTTCACGCTTTCAGGGGTGTCGTCTGGCAAGCCGGAAGCGGGCGTGCCGGGGCGCGCCGAGTAAACAAAGCTGAATGAGTGATCGAAACCGATACGGTGGATCAGATCCATCGTGGCCTCGAAATCCTCTTCTGTTTCACCGGGGAAGCCGATAATAAAGTCAGAGGAGAAGCTGATATCCGGACGGTTAGCGCGGATACGCTCCATCTTCTCGATGTACTCTTCCGCCGTGTGGCCGCGCTTCATGGCGCTCAGAATGCGGTCAGAACCAGACTGTACCGGCAGGTGCAGGTGGCTTACCAGCTCCGGAATATCCGCATAGGCGTCTACCAAGCTATCCGTAAACTCCACCGGGTGAGAGGTGGTGAAGCGAATACGGTCGATGCCATCCACCGCCGCGATGCAGGCGATCAGCTCGGCAAGGTCAATCTCGTCGCCGTCTTCGTTGTCGCCACGGTAGGCGTTCACGTTCTGGCCCAGCAGGTTGATTTCACGCACGCCCTGGTCGGCTAAGTGCATGACTTCATCCATCACCGCTTCAAACGGGCGGGAGACTTCTTCACCGCGAGTGTAAGGCACCACGCAGAAGGTGCAGTACTTCGAGCAGCCTTCCATGATCGACACAAACGCCGTGGCACCATCGGATTTAGGCTGCGGCAGGTGGTCGAACTTCTCGATTTCGGGGAAGGTGACATCCACCGCCGCAATTTGATTATTGGCGCGGGCGTCGAGCATCTTCGGCACCCGATGCAGGGTTTGCGGGCCAAAAATCATATCTACGAAAGGAGCGCGTTTACGCAGCGCTTCACCTTCTTGGCTGGCCACGCAGCCGCCTACGCCAATCACAAGATCCGGATTGGCGTCTTTGAGCTTTTTCCAGCGGCCTAACTGGTGGTAGACCTTATCCTGAGCTTTTTCACGAATCGAGCAGGTGTTCAGCAGAATCACATCTGCTTCCTTCTCGTTATCGGTGAGCTCCAGCTGGTGAGATTCGCCGAGTAGGTCCGCCATACGCGAGGAGTCGTACTCGTTCATTTGGCAGCCGTGCGTTTTGATGAAGAGCTTCTTCGCCATCGGTACCTGTCATCTATGGGTCGTCGGGGAGACGAGGGATGAATGAAATAACGGTTGGGCAGCGATTGGTGCGGCCGTTGAATGCGTGCATTATACGGATACAAGAAACCAGGGGCTAGGCATTCCCCCGTAATCGATACTTGACCCGAGCGTTTCAATCAGTATACTACGCACCGTGTTTGAGCAGTTCCTCGATAGCTCAGTTGGTAGAGCAAATGACTGTTAATCATTGGGTCGCAGGTTCGAGTCCTGCTCGAGGAGCCAAAACACTTGTTAAGACAACTGCTTAGGCTACTTTAAGTAGAGGTTAATAAGTGATAGGCTCTGGTTCAAACGCAACAGCAAATGATGTTCCTCGATAGCTCAGTTGGTAGAGCAAATGACTGTTAATCATTGGGTCGCAGGTTCGAGTCCTGCTCGAGGAGCCAAGCTGCTGTTCTGCTAAAGTTTTTTTCTGTTGTTCCCTGATAGCTCAGTTGGTAGAGCAAATGACTGTTAATCATTGGGTCGCAGGTTCGAGTCCTGCTCAGGGAGCCATCTAGCGTAACACCTTCCCCATTTGATGATTCTATCGCCCGCTGCCATATGGCATTTTGGGTGATTTTTTGTGCGTGGCTGTTTTTATTTGGCGCTTGCGTGATGTTGTTAGCGTTGGCCTCAATTTCCTTTCTTGCTGCGAGAATTCATCTAAGTGTTTGAAAATAATTGATTTTATCACTGGCTTGAGCTGGATAGCTAAGGCCTAAGCGCTACTCTTTACGCTGCCTAAGCCTCGCCACTGGCTGACCGGTAGCGAAAAAGTGCATTTTTGACAAAGCCTAATAGTGCCGAGATATTCCAAAAGACATGGCGCAAGAAGGACTAAAATAGCGAGTGGTTGGGTTGTTCTAACCGGGCTATGTGAGCAATAATGCTAATAATAATTAAAGTGAGTGTGAGCTTGTGCGCATCCACTTTCTTGCGCCAAAGGGTTGCAAAGATGGTCCTTGTTTAGCTACAAAAGCTTAATGATGGTGCCTGAGCCTACGAATACGTGTATTTATGCTTGGCTTGAGTATTAGCTTTCGACCATTAGCGGATGCTTGTTGGCTCGTTCCCAGAATACTTATTCATTAGGGGGGAGAAGGTTCTATCTAGATATTGGAGGTGGCAGGGAATATCTATCGACGATGCCATTAGCCACTGTTAGTGTAGAAAAATCAAGGTATTTACTATAAGGCAAAGGAGGGGGTGATGGCAAAGATTAAGGTTGTTGCGAAACGTGATTTTATTGAGTCAATAACTGCTTCTTCGCGGCCATTGCCTGCCCTTGCTGAGCTTATCTGGAATGGGCTTGATGCAGGGTCTGATCGGGTTACTATCAACCTGAATCCGTGAAGCCGGCGCCGACACTTTCCCTATCACCGCCAGCGAGCACTTTTTGATCATTCGCCCCGTGCAAGTTGGCTTTCGCAAGCCCGT
>NZ_JAMZBE010000177.1:0-6515 GCF_024158645.1 Halomonas sp. 707B3 | reverse complement strand
GCTTGCTGGTGTGGTGCTGTTGGCACCGTTTCTAGCCTATAACGCCGCCACGGTGCGTAAACAGGCGGGATGGGCCACGCCGAACCTTTGGCGCATCGTGCCGCTGGCGCTGCTCAATCAGATGAACGTCACCCGATTTAATCACTGGCCAGTACTGCACTTTAACCTGCCGCTGGCGTACCGCACCGGCTCGGACACCCTGAGCTACACCTATCGAATGATGGAGAGCTTTGGCACCGCACATTATAAAGCCGATCTTGCCAACATCCGCGCGCCGATTTTGGTGCTGGTGGGGGATAGGGATGAGGCGTTTTATGCCAAGCAGTTTGAGCCCACCATACATCCCCACGCGCCCCAGGCGGAGTTTGAATTTATTGCCGGTGTGTCGCATCTGGATATCGTAATGAATACTACCGTAGCCCAGCGTATCGCCCTCTGGGCAGAAACCCTCGGGCTGTAACCGCCTGCGGCGCGACTGGGTTGCGCCGCGCTTGAACGCCCGCTAAGGTTCGTTCTTTTAGCCAGGGCGGCCACGCATGACCACACTGATGATTCAAGGCACCACCTCGGATGCGGGTAAAAGTACCGTGGTGGCGGGGCTTTGCCGTGTTCTCAAGCGCCGGGGTATCTCGGTGGCCCCGTTTAAGCCGCAAAACATGGCGCTGAACAGTGCGGTGACCAACGATGGCGGCGAGATTGGCCGCTCCACCGCGCTACAGGCCCAGGCGGCGGGCGTTATTCCCCATAGCGATATGAACCCGGTACTGCTAAAGCCGGAAACCGACCGGGGTGCCCAGGTAATTCTGCGCGGCAAGGTGTACGGCCATATGGACGCGCTGGACTACCACGTCTTCAAGCGTACGGCCCAAGAGAGCGTGATGGCAGCGTGGCAAGCCCTAGAGCAGCGGTTCGATGTGATTATTGCCGAAGGGGCCGGCAGCCCGGCGGAAATCAACCTGCGCAAAGGCGATATTGCCAATATGGGGTTTGCCGAAGCCGCGGACTGCCCGGTGCTGCTGGTGGGCGATATTGACCGTGGTGGCGTGTTTGCTCAGCTGGTCGGCACGCTTGCGCTGCTGAGTGACAGCGAACAGGCCCGCACCAAAGGCTTTATCATCAACCGTTTTCGGGGCGATATTGCGCTGTTAGAGCCAGGGCTCGAGTGGTTGGAAGCGCGCACCCAAAAGCCGGTGCTGGGCACGCTGCCGTATCTACAAGGACTGCTGCTGGATGCCGAAGATAGCATCGGCACCGTGCAGGCGGAGAAAGAGAGCCAAACGCTCAAGGTCATCGTTCCTGCACTGCCGCGCATCAGTAACCATACCGATTTCGACCCGCTGCGCCTGCATCCACAGGTATCGCTTAGTTTTATCGGCCCAGACCAGCCCATTCCCCCTGCTGATGTGATCGTACTTCCCGGCAGTAAAAGTACCGCGAGCGACTTAGCCTGGTTAAAGCGCCAGGGCTGGGACGCGGCGATTACCCGCCACCTGCGCTACGGCGGCAAAGTGCTGGGCATTTGCGGCGGTTTTCAAATGCTGGGGGAGTGGGTCGATGACCCCGGCGGGCTGGAAGGTGCCCCCGGAAAAATCGCCGGGTTGGGGCTATTACCGCTGACCACGCGCATGGTGCCCGGCAAGCAGCTTCGCAATGTGAGCGGCGTACTGGTAGGGGAAGAGGCAAAGGTAGAGGGGTACGAGATTCATAACGGCGTTAGCGAAGGCCCCGCCCTGAACAAGCCACTCTTCGATGTAGGCACCCACTTGGATGGGGCCATCAGCGAGGACGGCCAAGTGATGGGCACTTACCTACACGGCCTATTCGATCACCCAGAAGCCTGCCAAGCGCTGCTCACCAAGCTTGGCCTAGCCAAAGCAGGCAGCGTCGATTACAACGCCCACCGCGAACAAGCCTTGGAGCGCTTGGCCGATACGCTCGAAGAACATCTGGATATTGACGCGATCCTGGCGCTCATTGCGTCTTCAAGCGCTGCTAAACAGTCTCTTTGCCCCAGTGCTCTAACAGAAGATCGATAAACAGCTGTGCCGTGCTGGATAAGCTGTGCGAGTTGCTGCGCACCAACCCAATTGAGCGCTGAATGCGTGGCTCGGGTAAATCGCGAGAGCAGAGCGTGTCGTGGTCCGGGCCGGGCATGGTCATGCGCGGCAAAATAGCCACGCCAAGGCCCGATTCCACCAGCCCCAACGAAGTAGAGAGATGCTGCACCTCGTAAAAGCTATTGAGATGAATACCCTCCGCCGAAAGCGCGTTATCCAGCAGCGTGCGGTTGCCACTATCGCGGCTCACGGTGATGAGCCGCACATCTTCTAAATCGCTCCACTCAATCTGCTTTTTGCTGGCAAGCGGGTGGTCTGAGCGCAGTGCCAGCACAAAGGGATCTCGCAGCAGCGGCGTAAAGCGCACTTCCGAGCTTTGCGCGCTGATCATGTTGATGCCGAAATCCGCCTCGCCATTAATAACTTTTTCCAGCCCTTCGTTAGCGCTGACATCCAAAATCCGGATGCGAATGCCCGGCCACGCCTCGCTAAACACGCGAATGACACTAGGCAAAAAGTAGAAGGCCGCCGTGGGCAGGCAGGCAATCGTCACCGTGCCTTTTTGGTGGGTGACGAGCTCTCGAATGCCTAAGATGGAGGACTCGTACTCCTCTAGCATGCGTCTGGCGCGGGGCAGAAAATCGGCCCCAATCGGCGTTAACCGAGTACGCCGTGTAGTTCGCTCAAGTAGTTCAACTTCAAGGAGTTCTTCGAGTTTTTGGATACGCCGAGTGAGCGCTGGCTGCGACAAATGCAGGCGCTGCGCCGCCTCATGAAAGGTGCCCAATTCAGCGACCAAAATGAAGGCCTGGAGGTCAAGAAATTCGAGTCTATGCAGCATAGGATTGTTGCGCTAAAAAGTTGGATTCATAACCAAAACACATTAATGCACAAAACGGATTTATAGCAATCCATATTTGCATTTGAGACATTAAACATTGGCTGACATTCTCCGTTCATACAGTCATCGCGAACTATGGCGGAGCGATATGAACAGCATTCCTTGTGTCATTATGCGGGGCGGCACCTCTCGAGGCCCCTTTATTCGCATGAAAGATCTGCCCAGTGATCAGGCTCAGCAGGCTGATATTCTGCTGAGCCTGATGGGCTCCGGGCATGCGCTACAGATCGATGGTATTGGCGGCGGCGACCCGCTCACTAGCAAAGTGGCCATTGTGGAGCGCTCGTCGCACCCGGATGCCGACGTTGACTACCTGTTTGCTCAGGTGGACGTAGTGAATAAGCGCGTCGACTTTAACCCGAACTGCGGCAACATGCTCTCTGCCGTTGGGCCCTACGCTATCGAAACAGGGTTGGTGGAACCGCAGGACGGGACGACCGTGGTGAAGGTGCATAACCTGAACACCCAGCGGCTGATTGAGTGTCATGTACCCACGCCGGGTAAGCAGGTGCAGTACGAAGGCAGCGTTACCATTAGCGGCGTTCCTGGCACTGCGGCGGGCATCCAACTCAGCTTTTTAGACATCATGGGCAGTAAAACGGGCCAGCTGCTACCCACAGGAAACGCCTGCGATGAGATCGAAGGTGTCGAGGTGAGCTGTATTGATGCCGCCACGCCGATTATGCTGCTGCGCGCGGAGTCGGTGGGGCTAACCGGCCATGAAGCGCCTGCGGAGCTGGACAATAACCCGGCCTTGTTAACCCGCTTAGAAACCCTACGCCGTGAAGCAGGGCGACGGATGGGAATGGGCGATGTAAGCCAGAGCGTGCTGCCCAAGGTGGTACTGATTTCAGAGGCTGAAGCGGCATCGCACACGCTGAATGTGCGCTATTTTGTGCCCCATCGCTGCCATAAAGCGATTGCCGTGACAGGGGCAATGGCCGTGGCGGCGGCGATTAACGTGCCCGGCTCGGTGGCCAATCACATGGCCATAAGCACTCAGAAGCTTTCTGCCGGGCAACTGTTATCACAGATTACATTAGAGCATCCTTCTGGTTCGATTGAGCTAACGGCGGAATATCGCCAGCAGAATGCTTTTGACCTAGCGCGCGTATCGCTTATTCGAACCGCTCGCAAAATTATGAGCGGGCAAATTTTTTACGCGAGCCCTTCAAAGGTAGCGGGGCATCACGCCATCGAAACCGTTGATTAAATAACGCTACCACAATAACTAACCGACAATAATCAATAACAGGAGTATCGCCATGACCACCCTGAAGAACACTCCGTTTACAACGTTCAAGAAAGCGCTACTGTTCGTTGCTTGTTCCACGCTAGGCGCTATCAGTGTGAATGCTCAAGCTGACGATGTGAGCGTGCCTGACACCATTCGCTGGACCATTCCCTTTGGTGTGGGCGGAGGAACCGACGTATGGGCACGCTTCTTCACCACCTGGATGAGTGACCATATTGAAGGCAACCCGACGCTGGTGATTGATAACGTGCCCGGCGGCGGCTCTATCAATGGCAGCAATTTGTTTGCTATGCGAGCGGACTCGGATGGCAGCCAGTGGATCGGTACCTCTGCCTCCACTCAATACCCTGCCATGCTGCAAGACCGCCGGGTTCGTTATAGCTACGATGATTGGACACCGATTCTAGCCACGCCCACCGGCGGCGTGGTTTATGCCCAGCCTGGCTTAGGCGATAGCGCAGAGGAGGTGCTGAACGCGGTAACTAACCAGCGCGTTAAGTTTGCCGTGCAGAGCCATACCGGGCTAGAGCTACCGGTATTGATTGCGCTTGATTTGCTGGGGGCCGATGTGCAGGCCGTGTCGGGCATGCGTAGCCGTGGAGAAGGGCGGTTAGCCTTTGAGCGTGGCGAGGCTGATATCGACTTCCAAACCACTTCTGCCTATTTCAGCAGCGTAGAACCACTGGTAGAGAGCGGTCGAGCGGTGCCGCTGTTTTCGCTAGGCGTGCTTAACGACAGCGGCGAGATCGAGCGTGACCCTGCTTTCCCTGACTTGCCGACCTTCAATGAAGTGTACGAAACCCTGCATGGTGAAGCACCCAGCGGCCCTGGTGCCGAGGCATATCGTAAGTTCTTTGCTTCCGGGTTTACGCTGCAAAAATTGATCTTACTGCCAAACGATGCCCCAGAAGCGCTGATTCAGGAGTATCGCGACGCGGCGCGCCGTTTTGTCGATACGGAAGCGTTCAAAGAAGCCGCCATGGCCCAGCTTGGCCCCTACACGCCGGTGGTGGGCGAGGTCGTCGAGCAACATCTGCAGGATGCCATGTCGCTGGATGATGCCACACGCCAGTGGCTGGTCGAGTGGCTGCTAGAGCAGCACGGCGCTCGTATTTAACACGCCAGCTAACACTAAAAAGGCACGGCTCAAGCAGTGCCTTTGGGCTCCCTTACATTAAACAACATAAGAGCCAAGACAATGACAGATGTCTTATTTTCCAGTTTGGGGCAGTTGTTTACTGTTCCCCATATGCTGTACATGGTGATTGGTGTCCTCATCGGTCTAATTGTGGGCATCATTCCTGGGCTTGGTGGCATTGCGGGTATGTCGCTGCTGTTGCCCTTTCTCTATGGCATGGAGCCGTCTGTGGCACTGGGCATGCTCATGGGTCTAGTGGCGGTGATCCCCACGGGCGATACGTTTGCCTCGGTACTGCTTGGCATCCCGGGCTCTAGCGCTTCCCAGGCCACTGTTGTGGACGGCTTTGCGCTGGCGAAAAAAGGGCAGGCGGCACGAGCGCTGTCTAGCGCGTTTTTGTCGTCAATGATCGGTGGGCTTATCGGTGCTCTGGTGCTGACCGCCTTTATCCTGATTGCCCGGCCGGTTGTACTCTCGTTCTCTTCCTCAGAGCTGTTTATGTTGACGCTGCTGGGGCTCTCCATGGTGGCGGTGCTGTCTGGTAAGGATGTTTTTAAAGGCATTGCTGCCTGCGGCGTTGGCTTACTGGTGGGTACCATTGGTATGGCACCCGCCACCGGGGAGTTCCGGCTGCCGTTTGAAATTGACTACCTCTACGATGGATTGCCGTTAGTGGTGGTGGGGTTAGGTATTTTTGCACTGCCTGAAATCATTGATTTATTAGTGAAACGCGGCGCGATTGCCGAGCAGTCCTGCCAATTGGGCAAAGGCTGGAAAGAGGGCGTTAAGGATGTGGCCAAGCGGCCTGGACTGGTAGCTCGCTGCGCGGGGATTGGCAGCTTGATGGGCACGGTTCCTGGCTTGGCGGGCTCCGTGGTGGATTGGCTCACCTACGGCCATGCGGTGCAGAGCGCTAAGGATAAATCACAATTCGGTAAAGGCGATATTCGCGGTGTGATTGCGCCGGAGTCGGCTAACAACGCCTGTGCCTGCGGCGCGATGGTGCCCACGCTACTGTTTGGTATTCCTGGGTCTGGTACAGCGGCGGTGTTTTTAGGTGGTTTGTGATCTTACCCAGCAACAGTGGACACTGGTTTAAGCGATCATTCGGGCTTCAAAGGCCTCTGGGCTGATCATCCCAATAGCACTGTGCCGCCGTTGTTT